>JALSHK010000441.1 GCA_026982275.1 Paracoccaceae bacterium
CTTTATCAATCGCCATCTGTGCATCGGCATTGGCACCCACAATAATCCGGTCCAGCCCCACCTTGAAGCCTTGTTCATAGGTCAGTTCTTCGGGCATGTCGGGGATATCGACCTCGTCAAAGCCGCTCAGCCCCGTTTCCATGCTCGCCAGTGCCTTTTGCAAGCTCTCATGGATGGTGCGGCCAATGGCCATGGCTTCGCCGACCGATTTCATGGCGGTGGTCAGTGTTGCTTCCGAGCCGGGAAATTTCTCGAAGGTAAAGCGCGGAATTTTGGTAACGACATAATCAATGGTCGGCTCGAAGCTGGCCGGCGTCACCTTGGTGATGTCATTATCGAGTTCGTCCAGCGTATAGCCCACCGCCAGCTTGGCGGCAATTTTGGCTATCGGGAAACCCGTGGCCTTTGAGGCCAGCGCCGAGGAGCGGCTCACCCGTGGGTTCATCTCGATCACCACCATACGGCCATCAGCGGGGTTTACGGCCCATTGCACATTGGAGCCGCCGGTTTCCACCCCGATTTCACGCAATACATTTATAGAATGGCTGCGCATCATCTGGTATTCTTTATCCGTCAGCGTCAGTGACGGTGCCACGGTTATACTATCGCCCGTATGCACGCCCATCGGGTCCACGTTTTCAATCGCGCAAATGATGATGGCATTATCGGCCTTGTCGCGCACCACCTCCATCTCGAATTCCTTCCAGCCGAGCAGGCTTTCATCAATCAGGATCTGGTTCACCGGAGAGGCATCAAGGCCCGTGGCGCAGATATGCTCGTAATCCTCTTTATTATAGGCAATGCCGCCGCCGGTGCCGCCCATGGTAAAGGCAGGGCGGATAATGGCGGGCAGGCCGATATCGGGCAGCGCCGCCATGCATTCTTCCATGGTTTCGGCAATGGTGGCGCGGGGGTTTTCAATGCCGAGCCGATCCATCGCCTCGCGGAAAAGCTTGCGATCCTCGGCCATTTCGATAGCTTTGCGATCCGCGCCAATCAGCTCCACGTTGAATTTTTCCAGCACGCCCATATCATCCAGTGCCAGCGCCGTGTTCAGGCCGGTTTGGCCGCCCATGGTCGGCAACAGCGCATCGGGGCGCTCTTTGTCGATGATCTTGGTCACAGTCTCCGGCGTGATCGGCTCAATGTAGGTCGCATCCGCCATTTCGGGGTCGGTCATGATTGTCGCCGGGTTGGAGTTCACCAGAATAACACGGTAACCTTCTTCCTTCAGCGCCTTGCAGGCCTGCGTGCCCGAGTAATCAAACTCGCAGGCCTGGCCAATAATAATCGGCCCCGCGCCGATGATCATGATGGAGGAAATGTCGGTTCTTTTTGGCATGATGGCCCCGTGCGTTTGGTCGTGCGCGCCGCTTAGCCCGCCCGAAAATGGATTCGCCGTGATTTGCAAATTGGGGTGGTTATAATCGCTGTAGCGCAGGGCGCAACCCTATGCGCGCGAAATCAGCACCACATTTGCAGCAATTTCCTATATTCACCACTTTCCCCGCCGAGCGCAGCGAGGCCACGGCCCGTCAGGGCAATTACGCACCGACGAGGTGGGCTGAATAAAGGAAGGCGCAGCCGACGACTTCAGGTCGCCGAGGAGGTGCGCGCCCGGATGAGGAGCCGTGTGATCAAAGAGGGTTATTTTCCTAACGCTGATCGCGTATTCAGGCTATGGTTTTAACCATAACGCACCCGAAAATCGAAAAAGGCGCGTGCATAACACGCGCCTCTCTCTTCTTAGCGAGTGGTGGTCGCTAATTACCCGAACATATCCGCCGTAATCCCGTCATACCAGCCCACGCTCTCTTCATAGGTGGTGGCGCGGGTCGCGTCATCTTCGCCCACTTGCGAGATAAAGCCGGAGGTTTTGGCGATTTTCTCGTCGGTGGCCTCGTAAGATGCCCCGACTTTCACGCCGTCTTCCGTGCCCAGCAATGACCAGCAGGTATTGGCAAAGCGCGCAGGGAACACGGTGGAGCCGGTCAGCTCGCCCCGCACCGCATTGGCGCAAACCTTGGCTTGGCTATTGGCCGAGAAGCCGGATTTCGGCATATCGCCCTGTTGCGAGCTATCGCCCAGCACATAGATGTTTTCATCTTCGCGGGAGGCCATGCTATGCGGGTTCACCGGTGCCCAGCCAGCATCGTTGGTCACGCCTGCAAGTTCCGCAATCCGGCCAGCTTTCTGGGCAGGGATCACGTTGCACACGTCCACCTTTACCACTTCACCGTCAGCCACCACTTCCATGCTGCCCGGGCGCACCTCATCTACCGCGCCGCCAAAATCAGGGCTGATCCATTCGACCATACCGGCATAGTGCCGCGCCCAGCCATCCTGGAAAAGCGCCTGCTTGGAAAAGCCCGGCTTGGGATCAAAGATCAGGATCTTGGCCGTAGGATTGTTTTCCTTGAAGTAATTTGCCACCATCGATACCCGCTCATATGGCCCGGGAGGGCAGCGGAAAGGGTTGGGCGGGGCCACCATGGCATAGGTGCCGCCTTGGGGCATCGCTTCCATTTGTGCACGAAGCAGCTCGGTTTGCGAGCCGGCCTTATAAGCATGCGGCATGGCGTTTTGTGCGCTGGTATCCCAGCCCTGAACCGCATCATCGCGGAAATCTATGCCCGGTGACAGGATAAGCTTGTCATAAGGCACCGAGCCACCGCCAGCCAGCGCCACTGTTTTGGCATCACGATCCACGCCAATGGCCCAGTCATGCACCACATTCACGCCCTGCGAAGCCATGGTTCCGTAGGTGTGGCCAAGGCTGGCCATATCGCGATAGCCACCAAGATAGAGATTGGAGAAAAAACAGGTGTAATAGGTGCGGGTCGGCTCGATCAGGGTCACATCGATCGCACCGCCGCTATCCTTGGCGATATAGCGCGCGGCTGTGGCACCACCAGCACCGCCGCCAACAACCACAACCTTTGGCTTGCCATGGCCACCGGCCAACACCATAGGTGCGCTCACCGTTGCCGCAGCAGCAACACCTGCGCCCAAAAATCCTCGTCTGTCTAGTTTCATCTAATCTCTCCCGTAGATTTATGATTGGTTATTCTTGGATACTTTCGTAATATGCTGCCAGGGCAGCGATCTCTTCATTACCAAGGGTGCTGGTGATTTGCTGCATCACCTCGTTATCCCTTGATTTGTTCTTGTATGCGTGCAGCACTGTCACAAAGGCCTCGGCGGGCCAATTGATGATCGGGGGTATACCGTTGCTTTCGCCGCTGGCCTGATGACAAGTGACACATGTCGAAGACAGGTATTCCCCGAATTCCACATTGCCTTCGATTGCAAGAATTTCCGGCGCCACCTCGGGGTCGCCCGGCTCGATATGGGCCACGCCAAGGTTGGTTTCCGGGGTCAGCGTGGCGAGATAAACCATCAAAGCGGTTATGTCTTCATCGTCACGCACCCCGCGGTAGGCCATACGCGTGCGCGGCACAAATTCGGATGGTGCCGTCAGGAAAGCGCGAAGGTTTTCCTCATCCCAGACCAGCCCCTCTTCTGCCCTTGCAACCATGGCGCGGGAATAGCGAAAGCCCTCGATGCCGGCGGCTGCCCGACCCATAATCTCGTTCAATTGCGGGCCAACCCGGTTTTTGGCCCCCGGGCCAACTGCATGGCAACTGGCGCATCTAAGCGTTTTGTAAAGGCGCTCGCCCTCGGCAGCATCACTATCGGCAAAGACGGGATTCATTCCGGCAAAGAATATAACGGAGGGAACAATGAATAGTTTTTTAATCGCTCTGAACATATTCCAGCAATAGACGATATTCGGGTAAAAAACTACCTATAAAATGTGTGATTATGTAATTTTGGAGAAAAACTTAGGATTTTGTTACAAACATATTCTTATAGTTCAATTACTTATTGAAAAAATGTAACAGGAGTAATTACATGCTTTTTTTGTGTTATAAGTAGCATATTCCGGATTTACAGCCAAAAACCGATAGAGATATCCTTCCCCAATGCCGCCGGAAACAAGATGAAAGCCCGGCCGGATTCGTCATCTGCACCGATGGATTCGAGCAGATATATATTATAAAGCCGCCCCGAGACGATTATTCCGCCGCGCCCACTTGCGCAGCGATCATGCGAAACATATCAATATTTTGCTGGTTGACCCCTGCTTCGGTAAAGCCCCGATCTGCCGAATTCAGTGCGATCACCACATTGGCACGCGGGCTGATATAAATATATTGCCCATAAACCCCGCGGGCAAAATATTCGCCTGTCTCCGTATCGGCCGGCATCCACCACTGAAAGCCGTATCCCACATCCCCGGGCAGGTCGGGCGCAGAGGAAACGGTAGAGGCCGCCACCCAGCTTGCAGGCACCAGCTGTTCGCCGTTCCACATACCGTTTTGCAAAAACATCTGCCCGAGGCGGGCATAATCCCGCGTGCGCAAATTCAGCCCGCCCAGCACAAAAGCCACACCGGACCCATCGGTCACGTAATACGGAGCCGCCTCCAGCCCCAGCGGGGCGAGCAGCTTTTCGACCATCAGCTCCGGAATGCTGCGCCCGGTGGCCCCGCGAATAACCATGCCCAGAACATGGGTATCGATCGACACATATTGCCACGCCACCCCCGGCTCGCGGTTTTTTTCGCTCAGCCCCGCCGCAAATTCATCCATAGAGCCGCCCAGCGCCAGCACCCGACCCATCTTGTTGATATCGGAGTTGAAATCCAGATAATCCTCGTTAAACCGCACGCCAGACGCCATGTTCAACACATTGCGAATGCTCGCGCCATCATAAGCGCCGCCCTTCAGCGCGGGGGCATATTTCGTCACCGGATCATCGATCGAGGCAATATCGCCTTCCTCCAGCACAATCCCCATCAGGGCCGAAAGAAAGCTTTTCGCCACCGACCACGAGATCCGCAGATCGGTATCGCTTGTGCCCAGATAATAGCTTTCATGGGCGATTTCGCCATCTTTCAGCACCACCAGCGCGGTTACGGCCCTTTGCGCCACCCAATCGGATATATCCGGCATTTCCAGCGGGTTCGCCGGAAGCGGGCTGGGCGGGCCCTCGGGGATATCCAGCGGGGTACTAAAGAAAAGCCCGTCAAAACCGGAGAAATTCGAAACGATGCGATCCTCGTCAAACAGTGAATTCACTGCCAATAGCCGCGTGATATCATCGCGCTTCCAGATCGCCATGCCGCCAACCACCAGCGCCAGCAGCAGCACAGCGCGAAACGCCCATTTGAAAACTCTACGCATGATCTTCTCCTTCAGCCGCAATTTTTTCCATCACCGATACCAGCTCGGCCGCGATACCGGTTTCAGACATGGCATGCCCCGCCAGATTTACCATCCGCAACTCCGAACCATGCCATGCATGATGCACTTTCAGCGCGGTATGCGGCGGGCAAACCATGTCATATCGCCCTTGCACGATATAACCGCGAATACCGGCGAGCTTACCCATGTTTTGCGCGATATGATCATCGCGATCCAACCAGCCACCATGCTTGAAATAATGGTTTTCGATGCGGGCAAAGGCCTGGGCATGCCGCGCGCCGGTGCCGCGGATCTTGCCATCCGAAACCAATGTGGCCAGCGTATTTTCCCAGCCCGCCCATATCCGCGCGGCCTGCGCCGCCGCTTCGGGATCCTCGCCAAACAGGCGTTTGTGGTAGGCCGAAATCAGATCGTCCTGCTCCTCGCGCGGAATGATGCCGATAAACGGTGCCCAGGCTTCGGGCCAGAATTGCCCCGCACCACCACCATAAAACCAATCCAGCTCGGCTTTCGTCATGGTAAACACCCCGCGCAGCACCATGGCGCGCACCCGCGCAGGATGGGCCTGCCCATATAGCAGGCTCAGCGTCGCCCCCCAGGAGCCACCAAAAACCACCCATTTATCAACGCCGAGGCGCTCGCGAATTCGCTCGATATCCGCCACCAGATCCCATGTGGTGTTGTTTTCCACGCTGGCAAAAGGGGTGGAGCGCCCGCAGCCGCGCTGGTCAAACAGAATGGCGCGGTAATGATCGGGATTGAAATAGCGCCGCATAGAGGGGCTGCACCCGCCGCCCGGCCCGCCATGCAGCACCACCACCGGAATGCCGTGCGGATTGCCCGATTGCTCGACATAAAGCCGGTGGCCATCGGTCATTTCCATGGTTTCCGTCATAAACGGCTCACGGTGGGGGTAAAGACGGGTGCGGCTGGCTTGCGGGCTGGTAGTTTCGGGCATTTGGTGGCACAATCCGGATTAGCTTTTTTGCAGCATGGCAGGTTGAGAAGATGAGTGCAACGGAATCCAGAAATACCATTGACGCAGACGAGGTGGCGAAATTCGAGGCCATGGCCACTGAATGGTGGGATCCGACCGGTAAATTCAAACCGCTGCACATGCTGAATCCGACGCGGCTGGAATATATCGTGGATCAGATCACCGCCGAATTTGGCCGTGATTCCAAAAGCCTGAAGCCGTTTGAAGGGCTGCGCTTGCTGGATATCGGCTGTGGCGGCGGGCTTTTGAGCGAGCCGATGGCGCGGCTCGGGGCCGATGTGGTCGGGGCGGATGCGGCGGCGGGCAATATCCCCGTGGCGCAAATCCATGCCCGTCAATCAGGGCTGGAAATCGATTATCGCAATACCATGGCCGAAGCGCTGGTGGACGAGGGCGAGCAATTCGACGTGATCCTGAATATGGAGGTGATCGAGCATGTGGCTGATCCGCAGGCGTTTATGCAGGCCTGCCAAGCCTTGCTCAAGCCCGGCGGGCTGATGATTTGCTCCACCATAAACCGCAATCCGAAAAGCTATCTGGTGGCGATTATCGGCGCCGAGCGAGTGATGCGCTGGCTGCCTGTAGGCACCCATGAATGGCATAAATTCATCACACCGGACGAGCTTTTTGCCCTGATCGAAAAGGCCGGGCTGGAGCCGGTGGACCGCAAGGGCTTTGCCTTTAATCCGCTACTCTGGAGCTGGTCGATTTCCGAGCGGGATCTTTCGGTGAATTATGTGACCAGCAGCGTCAAGCCGCGCTAGCCAAGGCCAGCCCTTCAATTACGGCGGTAAAGGCCGAGGCTTGATGCGGGATGCCGGCAGGAAAAGCCGCCGCATCGGGGCCTTGACGCGCGGCGCGCAAAATGGCTATTTAAGTGTGCAACCTAATGGGCGCTGAGCGCGGCTCGCTTAATGCGGCAACCGCGGCGCTGGCCCCGTTTGTGTTATTGGTTGTCACATGGCGTCGGGGCCTGTCCAAAACTGGAGAAGCCCTGATGAAAACCATCATCGAACCCTTTCGTATCAAATCTGTCGAACCGATCCGCATCACCACCCGGCCAGAGCGCGAAGCCAAATTGCGCGCGGCGCATTATAATCTTTTTGGCCTGAAATCGGATGATGTGCTGATTGACCTGCTGACCGATAGCGGCACCGGCGCCATGAGCGCTGCGCAATGGGCCGCGATTATGCGCGGCGATGAAAGCTATGCCGGATCGCCCTCCTTTGATCGCTTCGAGGCGGCGGTGCAGAATCTGATGCCCTTCAAGCATATCATCCCCACCCATCAAGGCCGCGCCGCCGAGGCGATCCTTTTCAGCCTTTTGGGCGGTGTGGGCAAAAACATCCCCTCCAACACCCATTTTGATACCACGCGCGGCAATATCGAAGGCAGTGGCGCGCTGGCTTTTGATCTGGTGATCGAGGCGGGCAAGGACAGCCAGTCCCTGCATCCGTTCAAGGGCAATATGGACCTTGAAAAGCTGGAGGCCTTTCTGATCGAGCATGGCGATAGCGTTCCCTGCGTTATGCATACCCTCACCAATAATGCCGGCGGCGGACAGCCCGTGAGCTTGGAAAATATCCGCGCCGTGGCGGCGCTGGCCAAAGCCCATGGCCGGCCCTTTATCATCGATGGTTGCCGCTTTGCCGAAAACGCATGGTTTATCAAGCAGCGCGAGCCGGGGCAGGGCGGGCGCTCGATCCCCGAGATCGTGCGCGATTGCTTTTCTGTGGCCGATGGCATGACGATGTCGGCCAAAAAGGACGCTTTTGGAAATATCGGCGGCTGGCTGGCGCTGAATGATGATGATCTGGCCGATGATGCCCGCGTGCGCCTCATTCAAACCGAAGGCTTTGTGACTTATGGCGGGCTGGCAGGGCGCGATCTGGAAGCGATCGCGCAAGGGCTGGCCGAAATCGTGGACGAGGATTACCTGCGCTACCGCATCGGCACCAACCAGTATATCATTGACCGGCTGGACGCGATGGGCGTGCCGGTGGTGAAACCCGCTGGCGGCCATGCGGTGTTTATCGATGCCAAAGCGTGGTTGCCCCATATTGATCCGCTGGAATATCCGGCGCAGGCACTGGCCAACCGGCTCTATGAAATCGGGGGTATTCGCGGCGTGGAGATCGGCTCGCTGATGTTTGGCCGCCAGCCCGATGGCTCTGAAAAGCCCGCTGCGATGGAGCTGGTGCGCCTTGCCATTCCCCGGCGCACCTATACCCAATCCCACGCCGATTATATGATTGAGGCCTTCGAGCAGCTAAAAGCCGAAAAAGACAGCCTGAAGGGCCTGAAAGTGGTGAAAGAACCGCGCATGATGCGGCACTTCACCTGCCGGCTTTGCCCGCTCTAGAGCAGCTGGCGCAAATAGCGGGCGGCGTTCGATATCAGCTCCGGATTCTGCCCGCCGATCACCATAAAGCCGTGCGCCGGCCCCTGCCAAAGCGCGGAGTCCATGCCCAGCAGGCGGACAAATCCGGTTTCGGATACGGTCCCGTCAGCACCATTCAGAATACAAAATGCAACAGGGGTGCCATCTTCAGAGGCATAAACGATCTGGATCAGGCTGCGGCCCTCATAGCCCAGCACCTGCGCGCGAAGCAGGGTAAGCCCCGGCACATTTGACAGCCCGGCATAGCCCAGCTCTATGCCCAACAGGCCCTCTGCGCGCGCTAGCTCCTGTTTTATCCGCACAGGATCCGGCGAAATCACCGCCACCGTTTCCGGCACATAGAGCGCCTGATAATGGGCCACCTCCATTTGCCATGCTTCAACATCGGGCTTCGCAAATTGTGAATATCCTATGCCAAGCGCCAGCAAAACCACAGCCGCCGCCGCGCCTGCCCAAGCCCATGGGCGCTTCGCAGGCGGTGCGGTATATGCAGGCGCTTGGGCCAGCAAAGGAGAAAAGGCCGCCCGCACCGCTAGAATATCAACCTCCATCGCTGCCACACGGCGAGCGAATTCCGGGCTGGAGGCGCGCAGCTTTTCAAATTCCGCTATCCGTTCAGCCTCAAGCTCCGCATCCAGATAGGCGGCTATGTCTTCATCCGAGAACATCATTTTTCTGTTGCCTTCATGGGAGCCAAAGCTTTTCGCGCTGCCGCAAGCCTACTCATAATTGTGCCGACAGGAATGCCGAGAATTGCCGCAGCTTCCTTATAAGAGAATCCCTCGACATATACCAATAGCACCGTTTCACGTTGCGCATCCGGCAGCGCCATCACCTGGGTTAACACCTGAGAAGCAAAAATGTTCGTTTCGCTCCCGTCTTGCTCGATCAGAGGGGTGGTTTCGTCTACGGGTATACAGCCGTTTCCGCTGCGCAGTTTGCGGCTCCGGATCTCGTTCAGCCATAGATTTCGACAAATCGTGAATACCCAGCGGTCCAGATGGGTGCCTCGCTTGAAGCGGGCGGTGTTTTGCAAAGCCTTCAGGCAGGTCATCTGGGCCAGATCTTCGGCATCATGCCTGTTTCTTGAAATCCCATAGGCAAAGCGCCAGAGCCGCGGCCAAAGCGCTTCCAGCCCGGACCGGATTTCTTTTTCCTTACGATCGAATATTATTCTATCCTTAGGTGTTGATCTCTCTGACGGCAAAACAATTGCCGTAACCTAACAGGGAGAACGCCAATGAACAATCTGAAAACCCTTATCGCCGGAGCGGGCTTTGCGCTGCTGGCCAATGCCGGCTTGGCCCAGACATGGGTCGTGGACCCGAGCGCCTCTGCGGTTTCTTTTGGCTCGGTCAAAAAAGGCAGCATCGGGGAAGCCCACAGCTTTACCGCCGTATCGGGTCAGGTAGGGCAGGATGGCAGGGCCACAATCACGGTATCTCTTGGCAGCGTGGAAACCAATATCGATATCCGCAACGAGCGCATGATCGAGCATGTATTCAATAATATGGAGATCGCCAGCGTCACCGGAGAGGTCGATATGGACGCGGTTCAAGCTCTGGCCATTGGCGAAATGGCCCCGGTTTATGTGGATGCCACCTTGCATATGATGGGGGAAAGTGTTGGCTTT
>JALSHK010000442.1 GCA_026982275.1 Paracoccaceae bacterium
TATACCGCCAGCTCGGTGATGATGCGATGCACCACGGCCTTTCCCGTGAGCGGCAGGGTGCAGGCTTTCAAAAGCTTGGATGCCCCGTGTTTATTGACCTGATCCATCACCACCACCACGCGGCGCACACCGGCCACAAGATCCATCGCGCCGCCCATGCCTTTCACCAGCTTGCCCGGAATCATCCAGTTTGCCAGATCGCCCGCTTCGGATACTTCCATCGCGCCAAGGATTGCCATATCGATATGCCCGCCCCGGATCATGGAAAAACTGTCAGCCGAGGAGAAATACGAGGTGCGGTCCAGCTCGGTGATGGTTTGCTTGCCGGCGTTTATCAGGTCGGGGTCGACCTCGTCCTCGGTCGGAAAAGGCCCCATCCCCAGCATGCCGTTTTCCGATTGCAGCGTGACATCCACACCCTCGGGAATGTGATTGCTCACCAAGGTCGGAATGCCGATCCCGAGATTGACATACATGCCGTCTTGCAGCTCTTGCGCGGCCCGCGCCGCCATCCGGTCTCTGTTCCAAGCCATGATTGCCTCCTCAAGCCGCCCGCGTGGTGCGGTTTTCGATTTTCTTTTCAGCGTGGCTCAGCACCAGCTTGTTCACGAATATGCCCGGCGTGTGGATCTGATCGGGGTCAAGGCTGCCCACCGGCACGATCTCCTCAACCTCGGCAATGCAGATTCTGCCGCAGGTGGCGGCGTTGGGATTGAAATTCCGCGCGGTTTTGCGATAGACCAGATTGCCGTGCGCATCGCCTTTCCACGCCTTCACCAAGGCGAGATCGGCAAAAATGCCTTCTTCCAGAATGAAGGTCTCGCCGCCGAAATCCTTATGCTCTTTGCCCTCGGCGATCACGGTGCCAACGCCGGTTTTGGTATAAAAGCCCGGGATGCCCGCACCGCCGGCCCGCATCCGCTCGGCCAAGGTGCCCTGGGGGGCGAATTCCAGCTCCAGCTCGCCGCTCAGGTATTGCCGCATGAATTCGGCATTTTCGCCGACATAAGACGAGATCATCTTTTTGATCTGGCGGGTTTCCAGCAGCTGCCCGAGGCCGATGCCGTCGGTGCCGGCATTATTGCTGGCCACGGTCAGATCCTTGACGCCGCTATCGCGCAGGGCTTTTATCAGGTCTTCGGGAATGCCGCAAAGGCCAAAGCCGCCCACGGCCAGCTTCATCCCGTCAAAGGGAATGCCGCTTAGCGCTTCGGCTGCGCTCGCACAGGTTTTATCCATATTCAATTCCTCCAGATATGGGCAGACTAAATGGCTTCGCGCGGGGCGTGTCAAGGCTTTGCGCCTATCCGGCTTCAAGGCAGCTTTCCAGCGCTTCGGCCAGGCTTTGGTAATATCGAGGCACAAAATCCGGCTCGCCCGCGATTTCGGCGCCTGTTAAATCAATCCTTGCGCGTGGCGCTTGCGGCAGCAGGCTGGCGGCGGCCAGCGTTTCGGGGCTTTCCAGTATGCAGATTGCGCCTTCCAGACGGCTGATATTGGAGAGTGAGCGCGCGCCCGCCCGCGTGCCGTTTATATCGGTAAGGATGCCGATATTTTCCAGCCCGAGGCGGCGCTCCAGATATTGGTAGGCATCATGGGAAACCACCAGCCGGATATTGGCGGTTTCCAGCCGCGCGCCAATCGCTTCCAGCCGTTCTTTTGCGGATACCAGCGTTTTGAGCAGGGCAAATTCATTGGTGCGGTATTGCGCGGTGTTTTCGGGGTTCAGCGTGATCAGGCGCTGGGTGATTTCCAGTGCCCAGAGAATCATCTCGCCCGGATCCAGCCACAGATGCGGATCAGAATCTTCGCGCGTAGAGAGATCAAAATTGCGGGCGGGCAGGGCCTCTGAAGTGACTTCCCCGAGATTGACGGTGATAAAATCGCCCTCTACCCGCGCCAGCCACGGCTCCAGATCCAGCCCGACGGCAAAGACGATATCCGCCTCCCCCAAAGCCGATATTTGCGAGGGGCGCAGGGAAAAATCATGCGGGTCCAGATTGGGCGGCACCAGCGAGGATGGTTCGCCCACGCCTTGCATGATTTGCGTCACCAGCCCGTCAAGCGGTGCAATCGTGCTGGCCACCCGGGGCGCAGCGGCCAGTGGCCCTGCCAGCAGCAGAAAAAGGAGAATCAGCCGCCGCATCAGTCGTGCTTTGGCTTGGAGATTTCATAGGCGGCCATGGTGGCGGCATCGGCTTCCGTCTGGTTTTGCGCCCGCCATTCTGCATAGGGCATGCCATAAAACGCCTCGCGGCCTTCGTCTTTGCTCATGGGGTGGCCCAGCTCGGTAGCGGCCTCCTGATACCAGCGGCTCAGGCAATTGCGGCAAAAGCCCGTCAGGTTCATCATGTCGATATTCTGCACATCCGCGCGCTCGGCCAGATGGGCTTTCAGGCGGCGAAAGGCGGCGGCTTCGGCTTTCAGGCGGGTCAGGTCGTCCATGGTGTTCCTCACAGGGTTTGAATAATTTCGTTCAGGGGCGTGGCCAGAATGGCGGCCCATTTCTTTTGGCCTTCGGGCGTGTCTATCAGATCGTGGCGCAGCTCGATCAGCACATGGGGATAGCCGTTCTGGCTGGCGTGAAAATACATGGTATCGCCGCGCAGCTCGCCGGAATAGGGTTCGTTATTGCCCAGCATGATCCCGGGGTTTTCCGCCAGCTTTTGCAGCAGCGGCACCGGAATGCGGGGGTCGTCATCCCATAAAATACCGATATGCCAAGGCCGCATCGGGCGGCCTTTCAGCTGCGGGGTGTAGGAATGGATCGAGATCAGGACCGGCACCTCCCCCCGCGCGGTGATGGCGCCAAGCGCGGCATCGATCGCGGCGTGATAGGGGCGATGATAGGCTTCAATCCGGCGCTGTTTCTCGGAGGCATCGGCATGGCGGTTACCCTCTATAATCGTGTGATCATAGATTTTCATCAGGATGGTCGGATCATCCTCGCCGCGATTGGGATCTATTACAAGGCGGGAAAACCGGCTGGCCAGCATCGGGGCCTTAAGGGCTTTGGCCAGATGAAGCGCGGTTTCGCGGGCGCCGATATCATAGGCGATATGGCGGTTCATATCCTCGGCCGATATTCCGAGGCTGCCGCCATTGATATCGGCAGGGACCCGGTTACTGGCGTGATCACACAGGATAAGCACGTTTGATCTGGCGCTTTCGTTCAGCGTTTCAAAGGCATCGCTATGCGGCATTTTCGGGTCCGATTCTCAAAACATTCACATAGGTGATATAGGTTTGTGAAATCATGGGCCAGCCTATGCGATCATAAAGCAAGGAAATTTCGCCAATTCTTGCGGACATCCGCGCTCTGGTGCGTTATAGACAGCAAAGGCCCGCCAATTTGGCACGAAAAGAGAGAGTATGACGACAGGTATTCGCCGCCAGAGGAATGTCAAGATTGTGGCAACCCTTGGCCCCGCTTCCGACACCAAAAAAATGATCCGCGAGCTGTTTCTGGCTGGGGCAGATGTATTCCGGCTGAATATGAGCCATGGCTCGCATGAAGAAATGCGCTTGCGCCACACCATTATCCGCGAGCTGGAGGAGGAGCTTAACCGCCCGATCGGCATCCTGGCAGACCTTCAGGGACCAAAACTGCGCTGCGGGGTATTTGCCGAGGATAGCGAAGTGCTGGCCGAAGGCGCGGCTTTCCGCTTTGATCTGGATAATAGGCCGGGCGATGGTAGCCGTGTCTGCCTGCCCCATACCGAGATTTTCAAGGCGCTCGAAGTTGGTTCTACCTTGCTGGTGGATGACGGCAAAATCAGCCTGAAGGTTACCGCTCGCGGCGATGATTTTGCCGATACCGAGGTGGTTGTCGGAGGTAAAATATCCAACCGGAAGGGAGTGAATGTGCCGGATGTGGTGTTGCCCTTGGCGGCGCTTTCCGAAAAAGACCTCGCCGATCTGGAATTCGCCTGCGAGCTGGGCGTGGACTGGCTGGCGCTTTCTTTTGTGCAGCGGGCTTCGGATGTTTTGCAGGCCAAAGCGCTGGCCAAGGGCCGCGCAGCGATAGTTTCCAAGATCGAAAAACCGGCGGCAGTGGATGCGTTCGAGGAAATACTGGCGGTAACCGATGGCGTTATGGTCGCGCGTGGCGATCTCGGGGTCGAGCTGCCGGTGCAGGCGGTGCCGCCCATTCAGAAAAAGCTGATTGCGGGCTGTCGGCGCGTGGGCAAGCCGGTTATTGTGGCAACGCAGATGATGGAGAGCATGATCTCCTCGCCCGTGCCCACACGGGCCGAGGTATCGGATGTGGCGCAGGCGATTTATGACGGCGCGGATGCGGTGATGCTGTCTGCCGAAAGCGCGGCGGGGGATTACCCGATCGAAGCCGTAACCACGATGAGTAACGTGGCGGAGGAGGTCGAGAAAGACGAGATGTATCGCGATGGGCTGCTGGCGACGCATACGCCTTCGCGCACCCGCGTGGCCGATGCCATCAGCGCCGCTGCGCGCGAAGTGGCCGAAACCACCGATATCAAGGCCATTGCCAGCTTCACCCAATCGGGCACCACCGCGATGCTGGCCGCGCGCGAGCGGCCCCGCGTGCCGATCATTGCCATAACGCCGGTGCCCGCCACCGCACGGCGCCTGGCCTTGGTTTGGGGTTTGCATTGTGTGGTTTCGGGGGAGGTGGCGCGCTTCAAGGAGGCCGTGGTGAATGCTGCCAAAGCTGCCAAGGAAGCCGGATTTGCCAAGGAAAACGATATGATTGTCGTTACGGCCGGCGTGCCGTTCAACACCCCGGGCACTACCAATATTTTGCGCGTAGCTCCGGTGAATGAAAAGCTGATCTACGGCAGCGAACTGGATTAACGAAGGATCTTGTGCTAAAATCCGCACAGCAACGCATATGAGGTAGCTATGACGGATTATGATATAGCCCTGATCTGGGCGACGGTGCTCTTAATTGCCAGTTTGCTGCTTGGCTTTGCGGCGGTCACCAATCATCGCTCCGCAGCGCCGGCCATGTTTATTTTTGTGCTGGGTGGCTTGGCATTGTATTATGCCCAGTCCCAGAGCATGGATCCGAATTTCGCCGAGGATATCCCCAAGGCGATCTACAAGCTTTATGCGCGTGTTATGAATTGAGCTTTGGCGGGGTTCAATCTGGCTCTAGCCCCGGATTTTCATGGATTGATGATGCGAAACCGCTTGCCAATGCGGCGTATAGCGCCTATTAGGTGCGCTCCACCGGTGCGGCCGGCCTGTCAGGGCTGCCGAGTCGCGCCTTATACCCACTCTTTTTGAGGAGACGGAAATGCCCAAGATGAAGACAAAATCGAGCGCGAAAAAGCGCTTCAAGGTGACGGCTTCCGGCCGCATCAAGGCCGCTCAGGCTGGTAAACAGCACGGTATGATCAAGCGCTCAAATAAATTTTTGCGCAATGCTCGCGGCACATCGCTTTTGTGCAAGGCTGACGAGAATATCGTTAAAAAATACATGCCATACGCACGATAGGAGTCTGAGATATGTCTAGAGTAAAAGGCGGCGCGGCCGCTCACGCGCGTCATCGCAAAGTCATCAAAGCCGCCAAGGGCTATTATGGTGCGCGTTCGCGCAACTTTCGCACCGCGACGCAGGCCGTTGACAAGGCGATGCAATACGCTACGAGGGACCGCAAAGCCCGCAAGCGCAATTTCCGTGCGCTGTGGATCCAGCGGATCAATGCGGCTGTGCGTTTGAATGACGAAAACCTGAACTATTCCAGGTTCATCAACGGCCTGACACTGGCCGGTATTGAGGTGGACCGTAAAGTTCTGGCCGACCTTGCCGTGCATGAGCCGGAAGCATTTTCGGCCGTGGTTGATCAGGCAAAAGCCGCGCTGGCTTAAGCCAAATTCGAAATTCCAAAAAGGCCCGCCAAGCGATTGGCGGGCCTTTTTATGCCTGAAGCGCTTCAAGCTTAAGTCGAAACGCTTCAGGCAAAGATGAAATCATCTGCGGTAAAATCCAGCGATGTGAATAGCTTTGATTTATCGTGGATCACGATATGCTCCACCCCGAAATCAACCGTTTCAAGCCGCAGCACCACCCTGCCTGGTGATACATCGGTAAAGGTGAGGTTGGCAAAGCTGGTGCCGAAAGCCGCAATGTCTATCTGGTCTTTCCCTATTTCAAACCGCCGCACCGCGTCGCGCAACCCGTCTGGTGTAAAAAGGAAAACATCCGGCCTGCCAGTGCCAAAAAGCCGGTCCGCGCCTGCGGTATCGGATTGCAACACCACATTGGGCGGAGCGGCCCCCGCAGCGAAGGTGAAATCGGCGGCGGTGAAGGACCACGGCGTGATGGCAGGCGCACCGATATTTGGCGGCACCACATCAATCTGGTTTTTTTCGCCGCGAATATCAACGACAAAGGAATAGGTGTTGATCTGGTAGATAAACAGTTCCTCAAAGGTTACGTTGAAATTGGTGAAATCGATTACATCGATTCCGTCTTCGAAATCCATGATGAAATCGCGCTTGCCATCGCGCTCGAGCACAAAAATATCCGCGCCGAGGCCACCTGTCAGATTGTCTCTGCGAAAGCTGTCGGTAAGGATATCGTCGCCCGAAGTGCCGGTGATGATCATAAAATGCTCCATCAATTTGCCTAAAGCTACCCCTATAGCTTAATGGTTAACCGGGGGTTAATGGGGGCGACAGGCTTGCAATTCCGGCACCATATGATAGGCCCGAAGCAAAGCAATTCGGGGCCTGTTATGAGCGATATTTCAAATCTCAAATCCAAAATCCTGCAGCAGGTGGCCGAGGCGGCCGATCTGGACGCGCTGGAAGCCACCCGCGTGGCGGCCGTGGGCAAAAAGGGCGAGGTCAGCCTGATGATGCGCGGCCTTGGCAAAATGTCTCCCGAGGAGAAAAAGATCGCCGGCCCTGCGCTGAATGCGCTGAAAAACGAGATCAACTCGGCGCTGGCCGCCCGCAAGGCAGGGCTGGAGGACGCGGCGCTGAACGAGCGCCTGCGCACCGAGTGGCAGGATGTATCCGCCCCCGCGCGGCCTGTGGGGCAGGGCAGCGTGCATCCGGTCAGCCAAGTCACCGAGGAGATCATCGCGATATTTGCCGACCTCGGATATGGCGTCGCCGAAGGCCCGCAGATCGAGAATGATTACTATAATTTCGATGCGCTGAATATCCCGCCCGAGCACCCCGCGCGGCAGGAATTTGACACATTCTACATGCACCGCGATGAGGGCGACAACCGCCCGCCGCATGTGCTGCGCACCCATACCAGCCCCGTGCAGATCCGCCATATGGAAAAGCACGGCGTGCCTTGCCGGATCATCGCGCCGGGGCGGGTTTATCGCTCGGATTATGACAATACCCATACGCCGATGTTCCATCAGGTCGAGGGGCTGGCGATTGATAAAGATATCTCGATGGCCAATCTGAAATGGACGCTGGAGGAATTTTGCCGCGCGTTTTTCGAGGTCGATAACGTGGAGCTGAAATTCCGCGCCAGCCATTTTCCGTTTACCGAGCCGAGTGCCGAGGTTGATATCCGCTGCTCATGGCAGGGCGGTCAGCTGAAAATCGGCGAGGGTGATGACTGGATGGAGATTTTGGGTTCCGGCATGGTGCATCCGAAGGTTTTGAAGGCGGCAGGGGTGGACCCCGAGGTGTATCAGGGCTTTGCCTTTGGCATTGGCATTGATCGGCTGGCGATGCTGAAATACGGCATTCCGGATTTGCGGGCGTTTTTTGATAGTGATCTGCGGTGGTTAAGGCATTACGGCTTTTCGAGCTTGGATATGCCGAATATGCGGGGGGGGATTTAGGGTGAAGCGTGACAACGATTACCTTCGAACCCTTTTACTGAAGTTTGAAGCGGATGATAGCGCATTGGTATTTGTCTCACGGGAGCTAAATCCGTCACAAGAGAAAAGTAAATTCGGATATCATGTCGAACTTTTGTGTGACGCTGGGTTTATGAGGCCCGTTTCGACAAGCGATTATCGCGTGACATCTCAGGGCCATGATTTTCTTGAGTCTATTCGAGATGAGGCGATTTGGGAAAAAACTAAAGCTGGAGTGAATAAAATCGGTGGAGCTACACTTAGTGTTTTTGCCAGCATAGCGGTGGCTTACGGCAAGCAAGCGATTGAAGACAAACTTGGATTGAAATTATGAAATTTACCCTGAACTGGCTGAAAACCCATCTCGAAACCGAGGCAAGCCTTGACGAGATCACCGAGGCGCTGACCGACCTTGGTCTTGAGGTCGAAGGGGTGGAAAACCCGGCTGACACCCTCGGCATATTCCGTCTGTGCCGTGTGATCGAGGCCGTGCAGCACCCCAATGCCGATCGTCTGCGCCTGTGTCGCGTTGAAACTTACCCCGATGGTCCCGATGGTAAAACCGAAGAAGTGCAAGTCGTGTGCGGTGCGCCCAATGCCCGCACGGGGCTGGTCGGGGTTTTTGCCCCCGTCGGTGCTTATGTGCCCGGCATTGATCTCACGCTGAAACCCGGCAAAATCCGCGATGTCGAGAGCCTTGGCATGCTGTGTTCCGAGCGCGAGCTGATGATCTCGGACGAGCATGACGGCATTATCGACCTGCCCGCCGATGCCCCGCTGGGTGCGCGGTTTATTGATTATCTCGATCGTAATGATCCGGTGATCGATATTGCTATTACCCCCAATCGCCCCGATGCGCTGGGCGTGCGCGGCGTGGCGCGAGACCTTGCGGCGCGCGGGTTGGGCAAGCTGAAGCCCGCCAAGACCGCCAGCATAAAGGGCGGTTTTGAAAGCCCGATCAGGATCAGCATTGATGATGACACGCTGAAAGATGCGCCGGTATTTGCCGGGCGGGTGATCCGCAATGTCAAAAACGGCCCCTCGCCGCAATGGTTGCAGGATCGCTTGCGCGCCATCGGGCTGCGGCCGATTTCGACGCTGGTCGATATTACCAATTTTTTCACCTATGATCTGAACCGCCCGCTGCATGTGTTTGATGCCGATAAGGTGTCGGGTGATCTCAAGGTGCAATACGCCAAGGGCGGCGAGCGTCTGACCGCGCTGGATGATAATGAATATACGCTGAGCGCCGGCATGATGGTGATCTGTGATGATAACGCCCCGCAAAGCATTGCCGGCATTATGGGGGGCGCGGCCAGCGGCTGCTCGGAAGATACCGTGAATGTGTTTGTCGAGAGCGCCTATTGGGACCCGATCAAAATTGCCATGACGGGGCGCAAGCTGAAGATCAATTCCGACGCGCGCTACCGTTTCGAGCGCGGCATTGATCCGGCCTTCACGCCCGAGGGGCTGGATCTGGCCTGCGAGATGGTGCTGGAGCTTTGCGGCGGCGAGGCCTCTGATATGGTGCTGGCGGGCGAAGTTCCGGATACCTCGCGCGCCTATAGGCTTGACCCTTCGCGCGTGGTCTCCCTGGTGGGGATGGAAATCGCCGAGGCCGAGCAGATCCGCATCCTGACGGCGCTTGGCTTTGAGGTGAACGACCTGATGGTGAGCGTGCCAAGCTGGCGGCCCGATGTGCAGGGCGAGGCGGATCTGGTGGAAGAAATCGCCCGCGTGGCCAGCCTGACCAAGCTTCAGGGCAAGCCGCTTTTGCGCCCGGGCACGGGGGTGATGAAGCCGGTGCTGACGCCCGCGCAAAAGCGCCTGATGGTGCTGCGCCGCGCGCTGGCGCTGCACCTGAACGAATGTGTGACCTACAGCTTTATAGATCAAAAATCGGCGGCACTGTTTGGCGGCGGCTCGGATGCGGTGAAGCTCAGCAATCCGATATCCTCCGAGATGAGCCATATGCGGCCCGATATCCTGCCTAGCCTTTTGCAGGCGGCGGCGCGCAATCAGGCGCGCGGCGAGGCGGATATGGCGCTGTTTGAAATCGGGCAGGGCTTTAAGGGCGCCGAGCCGGAGGACCAAAGCACCATGGCTTGTGGTATTCGCGTGGGCACCACTGCGCCGCGCAATGCCTTTGGCACGCGGCGCAATGTGGATATTTATGATGCCAAGGGCGATGCCGAGGCGGCGCTGGCGGCGATCGGTGCGCCGGTGGGTAATCTGATGATTATGCGCAATGCGCCGGAATGGTTTCACCCCGGGCGCTCGGCTGTGCTATCCTTGG
>JALSHK010000443.1 GCA_026982275.1 Paracoccaceae bacterium
AGCGCAGGGCGTTTCGCCCCATTTGTCATCTGGCCGCGCTACTACAGCCACTGCAGCTACCGCTTCTAGCGCATGGATTACGCCTTCCACCTCGATGCTGGAAATATTCTCGCCGCCGGAAATGATGATATCCTTGGCGCGATCCCGCAGCTGGATATAGCCATCGGGCTGCACCACCCCGAGATCGCCTGAATGAAACCAGCCGCCGGCGAAGGCCTCATCCGTAGCTTCTTGATTATCGAGGTAGCCTTTCATGGTGATATTGCCGCGCATCATCACCTCGCCCATGGTTTCCCCGTCCCATGGCACGGGCTGCATGGTTTCGGGGTCCATCACCGTGGCTGCTTCCTGCATCACATATGGCACGCCTTGGCGGGCTTTGAGGTTGGCCTGTTTGCCCATCGGCAGCGCATCCCATTCCGGCTTCCACGCGCAGGATATGCAGGGGCCATAGGTCTCGGTGAGGCCATAGGCATGGGTCACGCTAAACCCCTCTTCCTGCATCTTGGCCAGCACGGTGGCGGGGGGTGGTGCGGCGGCTGTCATCACGTTCACCTTGTGGGAAAAAGCCCGCTTGGTGGCCGCATCGGCATCTACCATAAAGCTCAGCACGATCGGTGCGCCGCAAAGGTAATTCGCGCCTTCATCGGCAATGGCATTGTAAATATTCTCCGCAGTCACCTTGCGGATGCAGATATTCGTGCCCGCCTTGGCCGCTACCGTCCATGGGAAGCACCAGCCGTTGCAGTGAAACATCGGCAGGGTCCAGAGGTAGACAGGAGCGGCTTCCATGTTCCATTCCATCACATTGCCAAGGGCGTTCAGGTAGGCCCCGCGATAGTGGTAGACCACGCCTTTCGGGCGGCCCGTGGTGCCGGAGGTGTAGTTGATGCTGATAGTGTTCCACTCGCTATCAGGTTCCCGATGGGTGAAACCGGTATCCCCCGTGGCCAGGAAGCCCTCGTAATCAAGCTTGCTCAGACGGGGGCCTTCAGGGGCGGCAGGATCCACAATATCAATCAGCAGTGGCGGGTTTTCAAGGTCATTTATCGCCTCCCGCACAGTAGCTGCAAACTCCCGGTCCACGATCAAAGCACGGGTTTTGGAATGTTCGAGAATGTAGGAAATGGTGCCGGAATCCAGCCTGCAATTCAGCGTGTTCAGCACCATGCCCGCCATCGGCACGCCAAAATGCGCCTCGTAAATCTCGGGGGTGTTTACGGCGATCACCCCCACTACATCGCCCGTATTCAGCCCCGCCTTATGCAGCGCCGAGGCCATTTGGCGGCAGCGCGCATAGGTTTCCGCCCATGTGCGGCGGGTGTTGCCATATATTACTGCCACACGGTCGGGATAGGTCATTGCCGCGCGGTGGATAAAGCTTACAGGGGTAAGCGGGGCATAGTTGGCAGGGGTTTTGGCAAAATCGGTCATGGCAGGCTCCCAAAATGTTTTACCAGCTTTATCCTGCGCATGCCGGGGCTTGTAAAGAGCGAGATGGGATGACAGGGCCGGCGCGCCCGAACCAGACCATTTCCGGGTCTCCTGTTGTTGGAGGCCCTGCTACCCTTGCCAGCCCTTAACAATTTCCCACGCCTCTTCGCCGCTATCCACAAAATGAAACAGGTCAAGGTCACTGTCCGAGATCGTGCCGGCATCGGCCAGTGCGTCCCAGTTGATGATTTTGTGCCAGAACGCCTTGCCAAACAGCAAGATCGGCATCGGTTCCATGCGTTTGGTCTGGATCAGGGTCAGGGCTTCAAACAGCTCGTCCATGGTGCCAAAGCCGCCGGGAAAAGCCGCGATCGCCTTGGCGCGCATGAGAAAATGCATCTTGCGGATGGCGAAATAGTGGAAATTAAAGCACAGCTCCGGCGTGGCGTATTGGTTGGGTGATTGTTCATGGGGCAGCACGATATTCAGGCTCACCGATTTGCCGCCCATATCGGCGGCCCCGCGATTGCCCGCCTCCATCACCCCCGGCCCGCCGCCGGTGCAGACCACATAATCCTTGCCGCCGGTCTTCAGGCTTTCCTCGGTGCAGATCTGGGCAAACCTGCGCGCCTCGGTATAGTATCTAGACAGCCCCGCCAGCGTTTTTGTGCGGGCGTTTTCCTTGAACTCGGGGTCCGGTATCCGCGCGCCGCCAAACAGCACCACGGTGCTTTCCACACCGGCCTCCGTGAGCGCCAGCTCGGGCTTGAGCAGCTCTAGTTGCAGGCGCACA
The DNA here is from genome assembly GCA_026982275.1 of Paracoccaceae bacterium. Lineage (GTDB taxonomy): Bacteria > Pseudomonadota > Alphaproteobacteria > Rhodobacterales > Rhodobacteraceae > UBA3077. The sequence goes on from JALSHK010000443.1 coordinate 2,228, forward strand.
GGGCGCAGCTCTTCGCGCAGCAGAAACTCGGAATCGGCAAAGGCGAGCTGATAGGTGGGGGCGCGGGTTTGCGGGGTGCTGACCACATCGCTGGCTTTGGCGATATCGCAGCGGGCATCGGGAAAACGGCGAGGTTTGGGGCTCATGATATTGGTCCTGTGGTTTTGGAGCGGCTAGAATTGCAGATGCAGGGAGGAATGGGAAGGGGTAGTGCGAGGATAAATTGCGACATCCGGACCGGCTGTTCGCGCCGGCCGGTGGCGTATGCTGTGCCAAATGTGATTCGTGTCTCCGTGCGGCGTTGACGAAGCTGCCGGCCTTCAGCTGTGTTCGCACGGAATGCCGAGGTATTTTATAAATCCGATCTTTCGGTTATAATCCGAATTCCGGCTTGTCGGGGCGGGGCAACGGCAGTATGCTGCGCCCGCATCTATCAATGGAGATTTCCATGCCGAATTCTATCCCACTTGTGACAATTTTTGGCGGCTCTGGCTTTGTTGGCCGGTATATTGCCCGGCGTATGGCGCGCGCGGGATGGCGGGTGCGGGTGGCGGTGCGCCGGCCAAACGAGGCGATGCATGTGTTGCCTTATGGCGAGGTCGGACAGATCACAATCGTTCAAGCCAATATCCGCGATACGGATTCCACCCGCGCGGCGATCAAGGGGGCCGATGCCGTGGTGAATTGCGTCGGCATTCTGGCCGAGGATAGCCGGCAGAAATTTTCCGAAGTTCACGGGCGCGGTGCCAGCCGGATTGCACGGTTGGCGGCGGAAGAAGGGGTGAAAAAACTGGTGCATCTTTCGTCCCTGAGCGCCGATCCGGATGCCGAAAGCGATTATGCCAGAAGCAAAGCTGTCGGCGAGGCCGATGTGCTGAAGAATTTTCCCGATGCGGTGATCTTGCGCCCGTCGGTCATTTTTGGCACCGAAGACCGGTTTTTCAATCTTTTCGGCACCCTGTCGCGCTATTTGCCGTTTATGCCCGTCGTGGGCGGCAATACCCGGTTTCAGCCGGTTTATGTTGATGATGTCGCCGCCGCAGCCGAAGCCGCACTACTTGGCGATGCGCGCGGGGTCTATGCGCTTGGCGGGCCGGATGTGGAAACCATGACCGCCCTGATGCAGCGCTTGCTGCGTGTGGTGCAGCGGAAAAAATTCCTGATCGATATCCCCTTTGGTTTGGCGCGGATAAATGCGTTTTTTATCGAGATGTGGCATAAGCTTAGCCTTGGTATGGTGCCGCTTGTCTTGACGCGCGACCAGGTCAAATCCCTGAAGGTGGATAATGTGGTGCCGGAGGGCGCGCCCGGGTTGGCGGATCTGGGGATAAAGCCCACCTCGATGGATGCTGTGCTGGAAGGCTACCTTTACCGTTTTCGCTCTCAGGGGCAATTCAATGAGCTGACCGATTCTGCAAAAAACCTGCGAGGTTAGCCCTGGATTCCCACTGTAGGTAGCAAAAGCTTACCTAATAATGGGTTGTTTTGTCGCAACCCTCCAAGCATCCCGCTATATTTTTCACAATAGGTAAGCATGTAAACCTTTTCTCCGGAGATCAGCTAGGCTATACAGCGCGCTGAGATGAATATTTGCCGGAGCAAAACATGGCCAAACAACCTATGCTTAAATTTGTGGATGTGTCCCGGGATATGCCCGAGAAGCGCAGCGCCAAGGTGCGGGCGCAGGATTACCACGAGATTTATGCCGAGTTTGCCGCAGAAAAGGCCGCCGAACAGGCCAGCCGGTGCAGCCAGTGCGGCGTGCCGTATTGCCAGAACCACTGCCCGCTGCATAATAATATCCCCGATTGGCTGAACTACACCGCCACGGGGCGTTTGCAGGAGGCGTATGAGCTTTCACAAGCCACCAATACCTTCCCCGAGATTTGCGGCCGGATTTGCCCGCAAGACCGGCTTTGCGAAGGTAATTGTGTGATCGAGCAATCGGGCCACGGCACCGTAACCATCGGTGCGGTCGAGAAATACCTCACGGATACCGCATGGGAAAATGGCTGGGTCAAGCCCTTGTTGCCGCGCGCGGATCTGGCGCAAACCGTCGGCATTATCGGCGCTGGCCCGGGCGGGCTGGCGGCGGCGGAGGAACTCCGCGCCAAGGGCTACGGCGTGACGGTCTATGATCGAAATGACCGCGCTGGCGGGCTGCTTACCTATGGCATTCCGGGATTCAAGCTGGAAAAAGACGTGGTGATGCGGCGGGTCAAGCGGCTGGAAGATGGCGGGGTGAAGATCGTCACCAATTGCAATATCGGCGAGGATATCAGCTTTGCCGAGCTGCGCGAAACCCATGATGCGGTGCTGATTGCCACCGGTGTTTATAACAAGCGCGGCCTAAAGGCCCCTGGGGCGGGGCTTTCGGGCATTGTGCAGGCGCTGGATTATCTAACCACCTCGAATCACCTCAATTTTGGCGACCCTGTCGAGGCCAAGGCGCTGGATGCCAAGGGCAAAAAGGTGGTGGTGATCGGCGGCGGCGATACCGCGATGGACTGTGTGCGCACCGCCATCCGGCAAGGGGCCGAGAGCGTAAAATGCCTTTATCGGCGGGATCGCGAAAACATGCCCGGCTCGATGCGCGAAACGCAAAATGCCGAGGAAGAGGGTGTGGAATTCAACTGGCTGCGCGCCCCGAAGGCCTTCACCGGCGAGGGCACGGTCTCGGGGGTGCGCGTGGCCAAAATGCGCCTTGGTGCGCCGGATGTCTCTGGCCGCCGCGCGCCCGAGGAAGTGGAAGGCGCGGATTATACCGAAGCCGCAGATCTTGTGATTCTCGCGCTGGGGTTCACGCCGGAAAACCTGCCGGAAATGTGGAATACCCCCGAGCTGGAAATCACCAACTGGGGCACGGTTATGGCGCAGCATGAAACCCATGCCACCAATCTTCCGGGGGTTTATGCAGTCGGCGATATCGTGCGCGGGGCCAGCCTTGTGGTTTGGGCCATCAAAGACGGGCGCGACGCGGCTGAAAGTATCGCCGAATACCTGAGCACCCAAGCGCAGGTGGCCGCCGAATGATCACCCGCACCGGACATTGCCTGTGCGGGGCCGTGGGCTTCACCATTTCGCCGCACACCCCCGAGGTTGGGGCTTGCCATTGCAAGATGTGCCAGCGCTGGGCCGGCAGTGCATTGCTGGCCATGGAAACCCCTGCAGATGCCATTAAATTTGCCGGCGAAAGCCACATCAAGCGCTTTCAATCGTCTGATTGGGCCGAGCGCGCGTGGTGCGATAGCTGCGGCTCAAGCCTGTGGTATCGGGTGACCACACCGAGCGATGCACCGCACCCTTTTGAGATTCCGATCGGGCTGCTGGATGATACCGCGGGCCTGACCATGACCCGGGAAATTTATTTCGATGAAAAGGCCGATCTGGTCGATTTCAAAGGCGAACGAGAACAACTGACCACTGCCGAGTGCCTTGCGCTCTATGCTGGTAACGAGGAGTGAACCATGACCGAATTTGACCAAAACTGGGTAGAGGCGCAAGAGGCGCAGCGGGCGATGCTCAATGAAAAGGGCATGTATCGCGAGGCCGAGGAGCACGCCGCGTGCGGGGTTGGGCTGGTCGCAAGCTCGGACGGCGTGCCAAAGCGCGCGGTGGTGGAAAACGGCATCAAGGCGCTTTCCGCCATCTGGCATCGCGGCGCGGTGGATGCGGATGGAAAAACCGGCGACGGCGCGGGGATTTTGCTGCAAATTCCGGTTGAATTTTTCCAAGATCAAATCCGCCGCACCGGGCATGAGCCGGGCGACGAGCTGCTGGCTGTGGGCATGATTTTTCTGCCGCGCACGAATTTTGGCGCGCAGGAAAGCTGCCGCACGATTGTGGAATCCGAAGTCTTGCGCATGGGCTATTATATTTACGGCTGGCGCCATGTGCCGGTCGATGTTTCCTGCCTTGGGGAAAAGGCCAATGCCACCCGCCCCGAGGTGGAGCAGATTCTGATCTCCAATTCCAAGGGCGTGGATGAAGAGACCTTCGAGCGCGAGCTATACATCATTCGCCGCCGGATTGAAAAAGCCGCTGCGGGGATTAATGGTTTTTATGTGTGCTCGCTTTCTTGCCGCTCGGTAATCTATAAGGGCATGATGCTGGCCGAGCAGGTGTCGGTATTTTATCCGGATCTCGAGGATGAGCGTTTTATCTCTTCTTATGCCGTCTATCACCAGCGCTATTCCACCAATACCTTCCCGCAATGGTGGCTGGCCCAGCCCTTCCGGATGCTGGCCCATAATGGCGAGATCAACACCCTGAAGGGCAATCTCAACTGGATGAAAAGCCACGAGATCCGTATGGCTTCGGCGGCTTTTGGCGATATGGCCGAAGATATCAAGCCGATCGTGGCCGATGGCAGCTCCGATAGCGCCGCGCTGGATTCGGTGTTTGAAATGATGGTGCGGGCGGGGCGCAGCGCGCCGATGGCCAAAACCATGCTGGTGCCCGAGAGCTGGTCCAACATGGCCACCGCCATTCCCAAGCCATGGCAGGATATGTATGCCTATTGCAATTCGGTGATGGAACCGTGGGACGGCCCCGCCGCGCTCGCGATGACCGATGGCCGCTGGGTGGTGGCGGGGCTGGACCGCAACGGCTTGCGCCCGATGCGCTATGTGATCACCGATGATGGTATGGTGATTGCCGGCTCCGAGGCGGGCATGGTGCCGGTGAAAACCAAAAACATTATCCGCAAGGGCGCGCTGGGGCCGGGGCAGATGCTGGCGGTGGATTTGAAGGAAGGCAGGATCTGGAAAGATACCGAGCTGAAAAACATGCTCAGCGCGGCGCAGCCTTTTGGCGAATGGGTCAGCAATATCACCGATCTGGAGAAGATCGACGAGGGCGACGACGAAAAAACGCTTTTCACCGGCGAGGCCCTGCGCAAACGGCAAATTGCGGCGGGCATTACGCTGGAAGAGCTGGAGGGGATTTTGCACCCGATGGCGGAGGATGGCAAGGAAACACTGGCCTCGATGGGGGACGATACTCCAAGTGCTGTGCTTTCGCAAAAATACCGCCCGCTCAGCCATTTCTTCCGGCAGAATTTCTCTCAGGTCACCAATCCACCGATTGACAGCTTGCGAGAATACCGCGTGATGAGCCTGAAAACCCGCTTTGGCAATCTGAAAAACGTGCTGGATCAATCCTCGGCCCAGACCGAGATTATTATGCTCGAAAGTCCGTTTGTCTCCAATGCGCGCTTCAAGGCGATGATGAAATATTTTGGCGAAAGCGCCACGGTGATTGATTGCACTTTTGCGCAGGATGGCAGCCTGCAAGAGGCGCTGGACGGCATTCGCCTGCAAGCCGAGGAAGCGGTGCGCGCCGGCTCTACCCACCTGATTCTGACGGATCAATACCAAAGCGAAAGCCGCGTGCCGATGCCGATGATTCTGGCCAATTCGGCGGTGCATAGCTGGCTGGTGCGCAAAGGGTTGCGCACCTTTACCTCGATTAATGTGCGGTCGGCGGAATGCATGGATTCGCAATATTTCGCGGTGCTGATCGGCGGCGGGGCGACCACGGTAAACGCCTATCTGGCGGAGGATAGCATCACGGACCGCGTGAATCGCGGCTTGCTGGAAGGGCCGGTGGAGGCGGCGATTACGCGCTACCGCGAGGCGATTGATCAGGGCTTGCTGAAGATCATGTCCAAGATGGGGATTTCGGTGATTTCCTCCTATCGCGGCGGGCTGAATTTCGAGGCGGTGGGGCTTTCGCGCGCTATGGTAGCGGAATATTTCCCCGGTATGATCAGCCGGATTTCCGGCATCGGCATTGGCGGTATCGAGCAGAAAATCCGCGAGGTGCATGCCAAAGGCTGGCTTGGCGGGCAGGATACGCTGGATATTGGCGGCTTTTACAAGCTGCGCAAATCCGGCGAGACCCATGCATGGCAATCGACCAATATGCACCTGCTGCAAACGGCCTGTGATCGAAACTCCTATGATCTGTGGAAAAAATATTCAAAAGCCATGCAGGCAAATCCGCCGATCAATCTGCGCGATCTGCTGGATTTCAAAACCACAGCCGAACCGATTTCGGTGGATGAGGTCGAGAGCATCACCAGCATTCGCAAGCGCTTTGTAACCCCGGGCATGAGCCTTGGAGCGCTTTCCCCCGAGGCGCATAAAACCCTGAATGTCGCGATGAACCGCATCGGGGCGAAATCCAATTCCGGCGAGGGCGGTGAGGATCCGGCGCATTTTGTGCCCGAAGCCAATGGCGATAATCCGAGCGCGAAAATCAAACAGGTAGCCTCTGGGCGCTTTGGCGTGACGGCGGAATATCTCAACCAATGTGAGGAGATCGAGATCAAGGTCGCGCAAGGGGCCAAGCCCGGCGAGGGCGGCCAGCTTCCGGGTATCAAGGTCAATGCCCTGATCGCGCGGCTGCGCCACTCCACCGAAGGGGTGACGCTGATTTCACCTCCGCCGCATCATGATATTTATTCGATCGAGGATCTGGCGCAGCTTATTTACGACCTCAAACAGATCAACCCGCGCGCCAAAATCTGCGTGAAGCTGGTGGCGCAATCGGGGGTGGGCACCATTGCCGCGGGCGTGGCCAAAGCCAAGGCCGATGTGATCCTGATAGCCGGCCATAATGGCGGCACGGGGGCCTCTCCGGCGACCAGCATCAAATATGTCGGCCTGCCATGGGAAATGGGGCTGACCGAGGCGCATCAGGTGCTGGCCATGAACGGGCTGCGCGGGCGGGTTACCCTGCGCACCGATGGCGGCTTGCGCACGGGGCGTGATATTGTGATCGCGGCCATGATGGGGGCCGAGGAGTTCGGCATTGGCACTGCAGCACTGATCGCGATGGGCTGTATCATGGTCCGGCAGTGCCAGTCCAATACCTGCCCTGTGGGCATTTGTGTGCAAGACGAGCGGTTGCGCGCAAAATTCACCGGCACGGCGGATAAGGTGGTGAACCTGATTACCTTTTATGCCCAAGAGGTGCGCGAGGTGCTGGCCAGCATCGGCGCGCGCTCGCTCAACGAGGTGATCGGGCGGGCGGATCTGCTATCACAGGTTTCGCGCGGGGCGGATCATCTGGATGATCTGGATCTCAACCCGATGCTGATCTCGGTGGATGAGGGCCATGATATTGATTATGACCGCAACCGCGAGCGGCAATTTGTGCCCGATACGCTGGATGCGCTGATCCTGCGCGATGCCGATCCTTTCTTCAAGGAGGGCGAAAAGATGCAGCTTTCCTATGCGGTGCAAAACACCCATCGCACCATCGGCGCGCGGGTTTCCTCCCATATCGTCAAGCGCTTTGGCATGCGCAATGATTTGCAGGAAAACCATCTCAGCATCAAGCTGGCTGGCTCTGCGGGGCAATCGCTCGGGGCTTTTGCCGTGCCGGGGTTGAAAATCGAGGTTTCCGGAGATGCCAATGATTATGTTGGCAAGGGGCTTTCGGGGGGCACCATTGTGGTGCGCCCGCCGCTGAATAGCCAGCTTGTGGCGGCCGAAAATACCATCATTGGCAATACTGTGCTTTACGGTGCCACCGATGGCAAGCTTTTCGCCAATGGCCGCGCCGGCGAGCGGTTTTGTGTGCGCAATTCGGGTGCGAAAGTTGTGGTCGAGGGCTGCGGCTCCAACGGGTGCGAATATATGACCGGCGGTATGGCGGTAATTCTTGGCCCTGTGGGCGATAATTTTGGCGCGGGCATGACCGGCGGCATGGCTTATGTATATGATCCGGATGGCACGTTCGAAACCCGCATGAATGCCGAAACGCTGATCTGCCAACCGCTGAAATCGGCTTATTGGGAGGCCGAACTGCTCTATCTGGTTGAACAACACGAGCGCGAAACCGGC
>JALSHK010000444.1 GCA_026982275.1 Paracoccaceae bacterium
CAATCGCGCGGTGATGGTCAAAGGCCTGCCCAAGGCCGGATTTCCGAATTTCGCCCCGCCGGACGGCGCGTTTTATATCTATGCCGATGTGTCGGATCTGACCGATAACAGCCTTGATCTGGCCGCTGAAATTTTGCGTGATGCCGGGGTGGCCACCACCCCGGGGCTGGATTTTGATCCCCTGCGCGGGCATCAAACCCTGCGGTTTTCCTATGCGGGCAAAACCGAGGATATGATCGAGGGCATCGCGCGGCTGCAAGCGTGGTTTGCCGCACGATAAAAAAAGGCCCCCGATCATCGGGAGCCTTTTACTTTTTAGCTAAAATGCCGATCATGCTTTGGGCTTGCGAGACCACCAGCCGCGGCGCTTGGGTTTGCCTTCCGCTTCCGCCGCTGCAGCTTCAACCGCTGCAGTTTCCACTGCGACCGCTTCTGCCGGAGTTGCTTCAACCGGTGCAGCTTCCTCTGGTTCGGCACTCGGAGCTTTGGCCATCACGCGCTGGCGCTTGGGTTTTTCAACCGGTGTTTCCGCTGCAGGCTCGGGGCCTGGCTGTGCTTCGGCAGGCGCTTGAACCTCTGGTGCTACAACTTTAGACGCTTCTTCAGCCCCGGGGGCTTCGGCAGCGGGTTTCGGGCGTGTCCGCGTGCGGCTGCGCCGTTTCTTTGGCTCGGATTCAGGCTGTTCCTGTGGGGTCGGATCGTCCTGAATCTCTTCGCCTGCCTCGGCCTTGCCTTCTGCCGCTTGTGGGCGGCGGCGGGTGCGGGATCGCCTGGGCTTGTCCGGTTTGGATTCGGAGTCAGAAGGCTGGGCATCCGCCTCGGAAGCCGCGCCATTTGAAGGCGATTCCTCACCGTTTTCTGCGTTTTCCGAGCGGTTTTTTCCACCCCGACGGCGACGGCGACGGCGCTTTTTAGGGGCTTCTTCGGCCACTTCCGGCGCGGTCTCGATCTCGGCTTCAGTTTCGATCCCCGCCTCCTCTTCCAGCTCGGGCATATCCGTTATATCAATGCTGGGCAGCGCTGCCGGAACCGGCACAATGCGGGTCGCGGTTTTGAAACGCTCCACGCGGTATTCCGGCGAGATCAGCGCAGGGTCGCTTTCCACCCGCACCGACAGGCCAAAGCGGCTTTCGATCAGGCCGATATGCTCGCGCTTGCCGTTCAGCAGGTAATTCGCCACATTTACCGGCGCGCTTACCAGCACCTCTTTGGAGCGGTTCTTGGCGCCTTCTTCCTCCAGCTCGCGCAGAATGGCCAGCGCCATGCTGTCATTGGAGCGGGTGATGCCGGTGCCGTGGCAATGGGGGCAAGGCTGGGTGGAGGCCTCAAGCATGCCCGGGCGCAAGCGCTGGCGCGACATCTCCATCAGGCCGAAGCCGGAAATCCGGCCCACCTGAATACGGGCGCGGTCGTTTTTCAGCGCGTCTTTCATGCGCTTTTCTACCGCGATGTTATTGCGGCGGTCTTCCATGTCGATAAAATCGATCACGATCAGGCCGGCAAGATCGCGCAGCTTCAGCTGGCGCGCCACTTCGGAAGCGGCTTCGAGGTTGGTTTTTGTGGCCGTATCCTCGATTGATTTTTCTTTGGTCGCGCGGCCGGAATTCACATCGATCGCGACCAGCGCCTCGGTGATGCCGATCACGATATAGCCGCCGGATTTCAGCTGCACCGTGGGGTTAAACATGCCCGCCAGATAGTTTTCCACGTTATGGCGCGAGAAGAGCGGCAGCGAATCGCTATAGCGCTTCACGTTTTTGGCGTGGGACGGCATGAGCATTTTCATGTAATCCTTGGCCTCGCGATAGCCGCGCTCGCCATCCACAATCACCTCGTCGATCTCTTTGGTATAGAGGTCGCGGATCGAGCGCTTGATCAGGCTACCCTCTTCATAGATCGGGGCAGGGGCGATGGATTCCATCGTCAGGTTGCGGATATTTTCCCATTGGCGGCGCAGATATTCATAATCGCGCTTGATCTCGGCCTTGGTGCGCTGCGAGCCGGCGGTGCGGATAATCAGCCCCGCGCCCTCGGGCACCGGAATGGCGTTGGATATCTCTTTCAGCTTTTTGCGATCCGCCACGTTGGAAATCTTGCGCGAAATACCGCCGCCGCGCGCGGTGTTGGGCATCAATACACAATAGCGGCCCGCCAGGGACAGATAGGTGGAAACCGCAGCGCCCTTATTGCCGCGCTCTTCCTTAACCACCTGAATAAGCAGGATCTGGCGAACCTTGATCACTTCCTGAATCTTATAGCGACGCGGGCGCGGCTTGCGAATGCGGGGCGCGCGGACCTCGGCGATTTCGACCTCGTCGGAATCAGACACCACTTCGGCCTCTTCGGGGTCGGCAAGCGAGGTTTCGGGCGTTTCCACCAGCAATGAAAGCGCATCATCGGCTTGCCCGTCTGCGGTAGCCTCGTCATCTTCTGACTTGTCTTGCGGCGCTGCATCCAGGGCCACCGGCTCTTCCTGCGCAACTTCGGCTTCTTCTACCTTTATTGCATCTTCTGCACTGGCAACGCCGTCTGTGGCAGGTTCGGCCTTGCGGCGGCGGCGGCGGGAGCGCGGTTTCTCTTTCTCTTTTTCACGCTCTTCTTCTTCGGCTACCGCTTTGGTATATTCGGCTTCTTCTTTCCGAAGGGCTTCGCGGTCAGCCTGTGGAATCTGGTAATAATCGGGGTGGATTTCGGAAAATGCCAGAAAGCCGTGGCGATTCCCGCCATAATCCACAAAAGCGGCCTGAAGCGATGGCTCCACCCGCGTAACTTTGGCTAGATATATATTGCCGGCAAGCTGGCGTTTGTTGAGGGCCTCGAAGTCAAATTCCTCGACCTTGTTTCCGTCCACCACAACCACGCGCGTTTCCTCGGCATGGGTGGCATCAATAAGCATTTTTTTCGACATGGTTTCTCGCTCAAACCCCCGGGCGGCGCAGCTCTACTTGCAGATCCGTTCGTAAAGGTTTGTTTTGTTTGGGCAAATAAGCAAAACAAGGCATGCAAAAAGGGCCACGCATTGCGTTGCCTATCCAGTTTGCCCGTCCTCGTTTCTCGCTTCATCGCGGTTTTTTCTCCAGCAGAACCCGGGCCTAGCGCCCGTGCTTGCTAAATTATACGCCCCGAATTTGGTTATTCCGGGGAATTCGGAAGTGGTGCGAAGCACCTGCCGATCTGGCGCGGATGTGGAATTTTCCCACAAAGGTTGGCCAAATGGCGAAACTCTTACAACGGCAAGCAAATATTGTGTTTGCCGTTTTTTGACCATAAACCCGATCTATGATGAAACACAATCTAATTCTGCAACGGGCATTCAAGGAAGCGGCGCACGGTTCATGATTATCAGGTTTTGGGCAATGATATTGTGGGGGTCTGTGTTTTTTACAGCCGGTGCTTCATTACCCGCGCTCGGTGCGGGCATCGTTGCGGACAGCACCGCAATCATGCGCGAGAAGGGCGGGATAACCCTGACAATCGGCCTTTCGGAACCGGTCGCCTTCCAGGTGTTTACGCTTGATAATCCTCGCAGGCTGCTGGTTGATCTTGGCGAGACCGACCTTGCGGCCATGCCTTCGGGGATGGCGGAGGATATTCCTGAAGTTTCGGATTTCAGATATGGGCTTTTTCAGCCCGGAGAATCGCGCATTGTGCTGGATCTTGCGAGGCCGATGCTTCTGGAAACTGCGCAAAACGGGCGCAGCCCCGAGGGAAACCCGCTGATTCGTCTGCACCTGACCCCTGCCACGGCGGATGAATTTGCCGCCAAAGCCGCCCCCCCCGGGCGGGGTGTCTGGCGCGGCGGCGCGACAGAGGCCAAGGTGGAAGGCGCGGCGGGCTTGCCGATCATTGCACTGGATGCCGGCCATGGCGGGCTGGATCAGGGGGCGCGGCAGGGCGAGGCCGTGGAAAAGGATATTGTGTTGCAAATGGCGCTGGTATTGCGGGATACCCTGCTGGAAGATGGCCGGTTCCGGGTGGTGATGACCCGGCAAGAGGATGTGTTCATTCCTCTGGGCGAGCGGGTCGAAATAGCACGCCGAGCCGGTGCGGATGCCTTTATATCCCTGCATGCGGATGTGGTGACGCTGGGGCGCGCACGCGGCACAACGGTATTCAGCCTGTCAGAGGCCTCGAAGGATCAACAGGCTGTCACCATTGCCACGCTGGAAAACCGCTCGGATCTGGTGGCGGGTATTTCCGTGGTTGGCGAGGGGGATGATCTGACGCAGATATTGCTACAGATGGCCTATCGCGAGACCGACGCGTTTTCCAGCCGCTTTGGCGATGTATTGGCAGAGGCGCTCTGGTTCCAGAATGACAGCGAGATAAAATCCCGGCGCATGGCGGCCGGATTCCGGGTGCTGCGCGCCCCCGATATTCCTTCTGTGCTGGTGGAGCTCGGGTTTATGTCCGACAAGGCCGACCTGGAAAACCTGCTGGATCCCGAGTGGCAGCAGGGCATGAGCGAGACCCTGCTTGGCGGGCTGCTGCGCTGGTTCGAGGTCGAGGCGGAAATGCGCGGATTATTGCGCAATTAGCCGCGTTGTTGTTTTGACCAATCCGGCGCAACCCCGTATACGGAGGAACGACTCTATGGGAGAATTTTTTTGATACTGGCGATTCTGCGGTTTTTCGGCTTTATATTTGCGTGGCTTTCGCTGGGCCTGATCATGTCCGGTATCGGGCTGATGGGGGTTTTGTGGATGTATGCCCGCGATCTGCCCGATCTGGAGCAACTGCGGAATTATTCGCCCGCCGTGCTGTCAAGGGTCTATTCCGCCAATGGTTATGTGCTGGATGAATTTGTGCGCGAGCGGCGGATCTATACCCCGACCGACGAGATTCCGGACATCGTGAAATTCGCCTTTATCAGCGCCGAGGATAAAAACTTTTATGATCATCGCGGCTATGATGCCCGCGGCATTGCATCGGCCCTGTTTACCGCGGTGCGCACACGGGGCGCCAATGTGCGCGGTGCCTCCACTATCACCCAGCAGGTGATGAAAAACTTCCTGCTCGATGGCTCGCGTGAAATAGACCGCAAGATCAAGGAAATCATTCTGGCCACCCGGGTAGAGCAGGTGCTGACCAAAGACGATATTCTGGCACTCTATATGAATGATGTGTTTCTCGGTCAAAGCTCTTACGGGGTGACGGCGGCGGCCGCCAATTATTTTGGTAAAAGCCTGGAGGAGCTGAGCATTGCCGAGGCCGCATTTCTGGCGATTCACCTGAAAGATCCGAATGACTACCACCCTGTGCGCAATCGCAAAGAGGCTCTGGAGCGCCGGGCTTTTGTTTTGCGAGAGATGAACCAGAACGGATACATTACCGACGAGGAATACCGGATCGCGCTGGATGATCCGCTGCGCACGGTGCAGGGCGGAGATTTTGTATCGGGGCGGGATCAAATTCCGCCGCGCGGCTATTTTACCGATGAAATCCGCCGTCAGCTCAATGTGCGGCTTGGTCCGGAGCAGCTTTTTGGCGGCGGTCTGGCCATTCGTGCCACAGTGGATCCCGAGCTGCAAGCCGTGGCGGCGCAGGCCCTGCGCGACCGGCTGGAGAAATACGACCGCGAGCTGGAGATTTATTGGGGTGCCTATGCGCAAATTCCGGTAGAGGAGCTTGCGGCAGATGAAGGCTGGCAGGGGGCCTTGCAAAGCCGCGCCTTGCCGCGCGATATTCCGGGCTGGAAGCTGGCTGTGGTGCTGGAGCTTGAGGCAGACAAGGCCCGGGTCGGGATCGAGGGTGAGGGCGAAGCCTTTTTGACGGTGCAGGAGGCCAGATGGGCCCGGCCGCGCAAGGAAAACGGCCGCCCCGGCGACCGGCCTCGCGTGGCTTCCGATATCTGGGCCGTGGGGGATGTGGTTTTTGTGAAAGCGATCCTGAAAGATGATGGAGAGTTTGACTATTGGTCTCTGCGCCAGATTCCCGGCGTGCAGGGGGCCTTTGTGGCGATGGATCCGCAGACAGGGCGGGTTTTGGCGATGCAGGGCGGGTTTTCCTATCAGGCCAGCAGCTTTAATCGTGCAACACAGGCCAATCGCCAGCCCGGCTCGGCTTTCAAGCCTTTTGTCTATGCGGCCGCGCTGGATAATGGCTATACCCCTGCATCTATCGTTGTGGATGCCCCGATCGAGGTGGATACCGGCGAGGGGGTCTGGCGGCCGCAAAACGCTTCGAAAAAGTTTTATGGTCCGGCGCCGATGCGCACCGGTATTGTGAACTCGCGCAACCTGATGACGGTGCGGATTGCACAGGATATCGGCATGGATGTGGTGGCGGCCTATGCAGAGCGCTTTGAGGTTTATGAAAATATGCCCGAGCATCTGGCCTATGCACTGGGGGCGGGAGAGACCACGCTTTACAAAATGGTGAGCGCTTATTCGATGTTTGCCAATGGTGGCCGCCGGGTGGAGCCAACCTTGGTGGACCGGGTGCAGGACCGCAACGGCAACACCATTTTTCGCCATGACCCGCGCATCTGTGTGGATTGCTCGGGCGAGGCGCTGGTTACGGATATGGAACCGTGGGTGCAGGATTATTCCCCGCAAATTATGGATCCGGTTACCGCTTATCAGCTTTCCTCCATGATGCGCGGCGTGGTGGCGCGCGGCACGGCGGCGAGCACTGTTGGCCGGTTGGGGGTGCCTATTTCGGGCAAAACCGGCACCACCAATAGCGCCAAGGATGCGTGGTTTGTCGGCTTCACCCCGCAAATCGCCGCAGGCTGCTATATCGGCTATGACCAGCCCACGCCGATGGGGCGCGGGGCCTATGGCGGCTCGATGTGCGGGCCGGTATTTGTCGAATTCATGAAGGCATTTTTGCCGCGCCACGGTTCATTTGAGTATCCACAGCCCGGCGGCACGGTATTTGTGAAGATCGACCGCTATTCCGGCGTGCGATTGGCCGATGATGCCTCGGGCGAAAATGTGGTAACCGAGCTGTTCCGCGCCGGTGAGGAGCCGGCTTATGGCGCCTATGGCAATTTCGTGGATGGTGGCTTTGTAATGGGCAGTGATTTGCTGTTTTTCAATCAGGGCGAGGCGGATAACCAGACCGTCGAGGTCAATGGTCAAACGGTTATTCTGCCACCCCGCGTTACGCAAGGCGGCCTGGCCGCTGGCGATCAGTATTAAGAAAAGAGCCTGAAAATGCGCGCAGAAACCGAAAACCAGATCGCCCGGATCCAAAAGACCATTGATCTTCTGGCGCAGCGGCTGAATCTGGAAACCGCCCCGCACCGGATGGAAGAGTTCAACGCCATGAGCGAGGATCCCGAGCTGTGGAACAACCCCGCCAAGGCGCAAAAGCTGATGCGCGAGCGCCAGATGCTGGCCGATGCGATGGAAAACCACAAAACCCTGCTCTCGGAAATGCAGGATAATATCGACCTGATCGAGCTGGGCGAGATGGAAGGCGATTCCGAGGTGGTGGCCGAGGCTGAAGCGGCGATTGCGGCGCTGGTGGGGGAGGCCGAGAAAAAAGAGCTGGAGGCGCTGCTGGATGGCGAGGCCGATGGCAATGATTGCTTTTTGGAGATCAATGCCGGCGCGGGGGGCACCGAAAGCTGCGATTGGGCCTCTATATTGGCACGGATGTATTCCCGCTGGGCGGAAAAGCATGGTTATAAGGTTGAAACCACCTCCTATAATGCGGGCGAGGAGGCGGGGATCAAATCCGTCACCTATCAGATCAAGGGGCAAAATGCCTATGGCTGGCTGAAAAGCGAAAGCGGGGTGCATCGGCTTGTGCGGATCTCGCCCTTTGATAGCGCGGCGCGGCGGCATACCTCGTTCAGCTCGGTCTGGGTTTATCCGGTGATTGACGACAGTATCGATATCGAGATCAACCCGTCGGATCTGCGGGTGGATACCTATCGCTCGTCAGGCGCGGGCGGACAACACGTCAACAAAACCGATTCCGCCGTGCGCATGACCCATATTCCAAGCGGTATCGTGGTAACGGCTTCGGCCAAATCCCAGCATCAAAACCGCGCTACCTGTATGGCAGCGCTAAAATCCCGGCTCTACGAGATCGAAATGCGCAAGCGCACGGCCAGCATTCAGGACGCCCATGATAACAAGGGCGATGCCGGCTGGGGCAACCAGATCCGATCTTATGTCTTGCAGCCCTACCAGATGGTGAAAGATCTGCGCACCAATGTGGAAACCTCCGATACCCAAGGGGTGCTGGATGGCGATCTGGACAAATTCATGGCCGCAGCACTGGCGCTGGAGGTGACGGGGAAAAGCCGCGCCGAGGCGCAAGCGGACAGCTGATCCACACCAAATTCCAGTTTTTTCTAGACCTGCGACAAATTATCCCTTTTAATGGTGCAAAAAAGGGGAAAATTATGGAAATTGCGCGTGAAGCCGAGGCCAGTATTGTGCCTGAAATCAATACAATTACCGTATCAGATCTGTTCGAAACTCTGGGAAAGGGCTGGGCGGATTATAAAAAAGCGCCGCTGGTGGGGCTTTTCTTTTCCGCCTTTTATGTGCTTGGCGGCTATGTGATCCTTTCGGTTCTGCTTTGGTCGGGGGAAATATGGTGGGCGATTCCGCTTACGGTTGGTTTCCCGCTATTGGCCCCCTTCGCGGCTGTCGGATTTTATGCCACATCCTGTTTGATCGAACACCGGCAGCCCATTTCATGGCGGCGAATTCTGACATGCACCCTGTCCGAGCGCAAACGGCAAATTCCATGGGTCGGGGCGATTATTGTGGTCTGGTTTTTATTTTATATGCTGATCAGCCATGTGATTTTTGCCATCACCATGGGGCTGGGGGCGCTGACCAATATCACCAATTCGCTGGAGCTTTTTTTCACCCCTCAAGGCATGATCATGGTGGGCGCGGAAATCGGGGTGGGTGCCGGTTTTGCTTTTGTGCTTTTCTCCATTACGCTGATCAGCCTGCCATTATTGCTGGAGCGTGAAGTGGATTTTATTACCGGCATTCTGACCAGCATAAATGCGGTGGCGCAGAATTTTACGGTGCTGATGCTCTGGGCCTTTATTATTTCCGCGCTGATGCTGCTGGCGATGCTGCCCGCTTTGCTCGGCCTGTTTGTGGTCTTGCCGGTGCTGGGCCATGCCACATGGCATCTTTATCGCAAGCTGCTGGATCCCCCCGCAGAGCCAAAGCTCTACTTCTGAACGCGCAGCAGCATGCCAAACAGGTCTTTCGGGGTGTCAGGATCGGCCAGCATATCAAGCTTGGTGTGATTGCCCGGCCTTAGCTGGTCCCTGATATATCGCAGGGCCGAGAAATCCTCGATCGCAAAACCGACGCTGTCAAACAGGGTGATCTGGCGCGGGCCAGAGCGCCCGACAGCCTTCCCCGCGATCACCTGCCATATTTCCGTGACCGGATGATCGGGCGCGAGCTGCTGTATTTCACCCTCCACGCGGGTTTGCTCGGGGAATTCCACAAATATATCCGAGCGCAGCAGGATATCGCGGTGCAGCTCTGTTTTTCCCGGGCAATCACCGCCCACGGCATTGATATGCACCCCCGCGCCGACCATATTATCGGTCAGAATGGTGGCGTATTGCTTGTCAGCGGTTGCGGTGGTGATGATATTTGCCCCCTCCACCGCCTCTTCGGCGCTGCTGCATTTCACAATCGAAAATCCGAAAGCGGTCAGATTGGCGGCGCATTTATCGGTGGCCGCAGGGTCAATATCATAGAGCCGCAGGTGATCTATGCCGCAAATCGCCTTGAAAGCCAGCGCCTGGAATTCGCTTTGTGCGCCATTGCCAATGATCGCCATGCTGCGCGCGCCAGTCGGGGCCAGATACTTGGCCACCATCGCCGAGCTGGCCGCGGTGCGCAGGGCGGTGAGCAGAGTCATTTCGCTCAGCAATACCGGATAGCCCGAGGACACATCGGCCAGCACGCCAAAGGCGGTCACGGTTTGCAAGCCTGATCCGGTATTGTCCGGGTGGCCATTTACATATTTGAAGCCATAAGAAACCCCGTCCGAGGTCGGCATCAGCTCGATCACGCCCTCGGGCGAATGGGCAGCCACGCGGGCGGATTTAT
>JALSHK010000445.1 GCA_026982275.1 Paracoccaceae bacterium
GGCTCGGACCAGGCAGAATTGGCCGAAGAAGTGGATGTCGAGGTATTTTGCCGCGTGATAGAACATACCCACAGCCGTTCGGTGGCGCTCAAGGTCTATCTGGCGCGAACGGGGCTGGTGTTGCATGCCAAAACTTTCGAGCTGAGGTATCCGGCCATAGATTACCTGAGCAGCGATGCTTTGGCCCGGGCGATATTCGATTCTTCCGAAAGGGTATTGCGAATACTACACAAATATCAGGATTATCTCGGGGTGGAACAGACCGGATTCGCCCTGACACAACAGGCGATCAGCGAAATATTTTCCTTTGATACCTCGAAGCTCGAGCAGGCAGACAGCCGGCTGATGCGGGCTTTTGCCAAGGATCAAAACCCTGCCAATTTGGCATGGTGCGCCCTGATACGGAATATCCGCGCCATAGAGATCCCGAATGAAGACACGCAGCGCCTCAAGCAGGAAGCGGATCAGCTGATCGAACAAGCCTTGCGCCTCGATGAAGACAATTCATTTATTATGTCTCTGGCGGCGCTCACGCGGGTTATGCTGTTTGACGATCCTGCAGGCGCGATGGATCTGGCGCGCCCTGCAATGGAAGCCAGCCCGAATTCCGCTTTTGCCCTGCAAGCGATTTCCCTGGCGCATATGGTTTCGGGCAATGCCGAATCGGCTTATCTGATTTCCAGGCGCAGCCATAATATCGCGAGCCATTCCAAATACGGCTATTGGTGGGATCTGTTTCACTGCCTGTCCTGTGTGGCCGCGCGCCGGTTTGAAGAGGCGCTGCCGCTGGCCTATTCCGCGGCCCGCCGCGCGCCCCGTTTCCGCCCACCCTTGCGGGCCTTGATCGCGCTGCACGGCTATAGGGGCGAAGCCAGCCAGGCCAAGGCGGCAGCGGCGCGGCTGCAAAAGATAGAAAACCGCTTCTGCATGCAGCGTTTTTTCGAGGATAAAACCTACCCGATACACACGGCGCGCGAAGCCGGGCTATTGGATATGCCACGTGAAAGCCTCACGGTGCTACGCGGCTCCTGAGGCAGGCACTATCTCGTCAAAACCGGCCAAACCGCCTGTTTTACGGCTGCTAAAGCAGGCGCAGCCGGATGGTTTCTTCCGGTTTGGCATTGAGAATCGGGGCTAAAGGCAGCAGCAGCCGCCGCTCGGGGCGGGCTTGCACAAAGGCGGAATGTAGCGAGCGCCCGCCAGATAGCGCGGTCAGATAGCCCGAGGCGGGCACGCTCATGCGAAGCTGCATTGCGCGCATCCCCCCGGTTTGCGGCGTCAGGCTCAGGCGCTGGGGCACCACATATCGCAGCCCCTCCCCCTCGACTTTAAGCCGGATAAACGGCCGCTTCACCGCCTCTTGCTTCAGGTCCTGCACTAGCCGCGTGGCGGCTTCCACCGCCTCCTGCCAGCACCAGCCCGCGGTCTCGACCGGGCGCAAAAGATTGCCGGCGGCGAAATAATGCGGGTCCGAGCAGCGGCCATATTGATCAATCACCGGCCCGCCGGTGGCGCCGTCCAGCTCCAGATGGCTTTCATGCAGCAGGGCCGCTTCAGGCCGGAAATGCCCCGACACAATCACCCCGTCCGCCGCCACCTTCTGTGCGCGGCCACGGGCACCGCTAAAGCGCACCGCCTCCACCTTTTTATCACCGACAATCTCCACCTTGGACACGCCAAAGCGCATCGGGATCCCCTTGAGCGCGGGATAGGGCCGCATAATGGCGCGCGCTTTCATTCCGGGCGCTTCTTCCAGCATCATCACCGGCTTGATGCCCATATGGGCGCAGGTCATGATCGCGGAAAGCGACACCAGCTCGCTGCCCAGAATAACGGGGCGCAAAAAGGGCCGCAGCCCGTGCAAAAACACCATGGATTGCAGCGCGCCGGTGCTGATGACGCCGCTTGGCCGCTGCCCCGAGATCATCCTCTGGGCGCGGCTGGCCTCGCGCACCCCCATGCAAAGCCCGATCCGGCGGGCCGCTATTTCGGAGATCTTGCCATTCTGGCTGATCCGCAGCCGCCCGCCTTTCAAGAGCGCGATCACCGCCACGCCGGTAGATATCTCCACCCCCGCCGCGCGTGCCTTTTCCACCAGCTTGCGGGCATAATCCGGCCCCTTCATCAGCGCGCCGAATTCCCGCCAGCCAAAGGGATAATGCCCGCAATGCCGCGGCACGCCGCCCGCCTGTGCCTCGCGCTCCAGCACCCGCACGCGGCCCACGCCCTGCTGGCAGAGCGCAGTGGCCAAGCCCAGCCCCGCAGGGCCGCCGCCGATGATGAGCACATCAAACATCCTCTTCTCCGATCGGCGGATCCAGCCGCCCCCTGGTTAGCGCCGCCAGCGCCCCGAGGCAATTAAACCCCTGGCAGCGCCCCATCGTCACCCTTGTGCGCCGCTTCAGCCCTTGCAGGGTGGCGGGGGGCATTGGCCCGTTTAGCGCCGCTTCGATCTCGCGCTTGGTCACCTGTTCGCAATGGCAGATAATGCCGCCATGATCGGGGCGCTGCCAATCGCGCGGGTGATAATTGGACAGGCGGTCCGGCGCGGGGCAGATCGGCGCGGAAATCGGCGCGCCGGAAAGCGCAGCACCGCTATTGAGCCGCGCCACATGGGCGGCAATGCCCAGAGCCGCGCTTAGCCCCGTGGAGCGGATACCCCCCACGCTGACATAGGCGCGCGAAGGCTCGGCCATGATCTGGTAATCCTGAAACTCGGTAGCAGGGCGCAGGCCGGCATAGGTGGCCACCACCTCGAAATCCGCCAGCTTCGGCAGCATCTCGATCCCCTTGGCGCGCAGCTCTTGCAGCGCTTCGCGGCTGGTGCCGGCATGGCTCCGGCTGGTTTGCGGCTCGGCAGTTGGCCCCACGGCGAGATTGCCGAAAATGGTGCGAAACAGCACCACCCCTTTGGTGATCTTGGTGGGCACGGGCAGCACGGTGGCCCCCAGCAGCCCCGAGGCGGCTTTATCAAACACCAGAAATTGCCCCTTGCGCGGATGGATGGTAAAGCGGCTTTCCCCGAGCAGGCGCTGGTCGATGATATCGCCATAAAGCCCGCCGCAATTGATCACCCGCTTGGCTCTAACCTCGCCCGCTGGCAGCGAAAGCGCCCAAAGCGCGCCATCATAAGCGCCCGAAAGCACCTCGGCCCCGCGCATTAATTTCGCGCCATTGGCCATGGCTTGCAGCAGATAGGCATGGGCGCTGGCCCAAGGATCAATCAGATATTCGCCCGGAATTTCAAAGCCCCCCAGCAGATGCGGGGCCAGCGCCGGCTCGCGCTTGCGGATCTCCTCCACCCCGAGCCGCGCCACATCCTTCACCCCGTTTTGATGCGCCTTGGCCACCAGCCCGTCAAGCTTGCCGAGCGCTTCGCCCTCCCAAGCCAGCACCAGCGCGCCGGATTTCAATAGCGGCAATCCAAGGCTATCACGGATATCCAGATACTCGCGATAGCCCGCCGCCATGCAGGCCTGCTCCAGCGAGCCGGGGGGGGCATCAAAGCCGGTGTGCAAAATGGCGCTATTGGCCTTGGAGGCCCCGTCCAGCACGTCCGCGGCCTTTTCCAGCACTACGGTTTTGGCCCCGTCCAGCGTGAAGCGCCGCGCCATGGCGCAGCCCACCACCCCCGCGCCGATGATGGCGATATCGTAAATTTCGCTATTGGCCAAGCTTAGCCTCCCTACACGGATGAAAACCTAGGGTGCCATGCGGCGCGAGGCAAGCGTTCTTGTGTATTTTATGTGGATATGATAATGTTATAAATATATATAATACAGATAGATAGATATCAAAAATGACCAAACGGGCATAGAATGAGCAAATCCCTCACCCCGGCCATGCGCCGCGCCCGTATCGCTGCCCATGTGGCGCTGCGCGGGCAATGCAGCATTCCGGATCTGGCGCAGCGTTTCAATATGTCGGGCGAGACCATAAGGCGGGATGTGGCGCATCTGGCGCGGGCGGGGCGGATTTTGCGCATGCATGGCGGCGCGCGGGCTTTGCCTGCACCCTTTGAGGGCCGCTTTGCCTCGCGCCTGCGCCGCCATGTTGCCGAAAAGCGCCGCATTGCCGAAAAGCTGGCGGCGGCGATTGCGCCAGACCAGACCCTTTTTATGGATACCGGCTCCACCACCCTTTTGGCGGCCGAGGCGCTATCGGGGCATTCGGGGCTGGTGGTGATCAGCAATTCCCTGCGCATCGCCGAGGCACTGGGCGAGGGGGCGGGGCAGGCGGAGGTGCATCTGCTGGGCGGGCGATACCGCGCCGATAATGCCCAGACTGTTGGCGAAGGCGCGCTGCAGGACCTGCATCGCTTTAATGCCGATATCGCGGTGCTGACCGTGGGCAGCCTTGGCCCTGACGGGGCAGCGGATTTTTCATCCGACGAGGCGGAGGTGGCGCGGGCCATGATTAAAGCCGCGCGGTCGGTCTGGATCTTGGCGGATCATAGCAAATTTGAAAAACACGCGCCGTTCCGGCTTTGCCCGCTGGAAAAGATCGACCGGCTGATTAGCGACCAAGCCCCGCCCCCCGCCTTGGCGCGGGCCTTGGCGGAGGCGGGGGTGAATATCCTGTAGGTGCTATTTTTTGGGCAAAACGCGGCGATCAAAAGATACGCTTTTGATCAGGGCAAACACCTCGTGGCCAAGGGCAAGATCCAGCTCGAACACCGAGGCGCGGGTGATTCTGGCCCGCAAATGCTGGCCCGCGCCAATATCGATCAGTAGCTCGGCAAAGGCGGTATCCGGCTCTTCGATGATCTCCTTGATCACCCCGCTCAGGATATTGCGAATGCTGACGCCCGATGGCTTTTGCCGCGCCACGGCCACATCCCGCGCCCGAATGCGCAGCGGCAGCTCGGCCCCGATTGCCAGATTTGACGCGGGCATCGACATTTTTTGCCCCGCCACGCAAAGCTCGGTCAGATGGAAGCGTTCATCCTGCGCGATCACCCGCGCCTGCACCACGCTGCCCGCCTCGAACTTGCCGCTGGCCTCGGCGATATCGAGGCGCGCCAAGGTGGCGCTGACCTTGCCCGCCGCCAATACCTGCCCTTTGGATAGCACCAGCATCCGGTCGGCCAGCCGCGTAACCTCCTCTACCGAATGGGTGATATAGAGGATCGGCAGATCAAAAGCCTCGGGCAGGCGCGCAATATAAGGCAGCAGGCGGGCCTTGCGGCTATGGTCCAGCGCTGCCAGTGGCTCGTCCATCAACAACAGGCGCGGGGCGCTGAGCAGCGTGCGCCCGATTGCCACCCGCTGGCGCTCGCCCCCCGAAAGGTCATTGGTTTTGCGCGCCAGAAGCGGCTGTAAATCAAGGGTTTTGACCACGGCTTCAAAGCGCGTGGAGCGGCTGCGTCTGGCTGCGAATTTCAGGTTACCCTCCACGCTGAGATGCGCAAACAGCCGTGCATCCTGAAACACCAGCCCCGCCGCGCGCTTGAAGGGGGGCACGGATTTTTGCCCCGATTGCCAGATTTCTTCGCCAAAGGCCACGCGGCCCGTTGCGCGCGGCTCCAGCCCCGCGATGATGCGAAACAGCGTGGATTTGCCCGCACCGGAGGCGCCGAAAATTGCGGTGATGCCGCGCGCGGGGAATTCATGCGCTACGTTGAGCGAAAAGCTCTCCAGCGCCAGCGATATATCCAGCGACAGCCCCATCAACCCACCCGCACCGGCGCGCGCCGGTTCAGGCTATAAACCACCAGCAGCACCGAAAAGGAAAACACCAGAAGGATCAGCGATAGGGCATGGGCCTGGGCATAATCCAGCGTTTCCACCTGCTCGTAGATCGCGATCGAGATCACGCGGGTCTGGCCCGGAATATTGCCCCCCACCATCAAAACCACGCCGAATTCGCCGATGGTATGGGCAAAGCTCAGCACGATGCCGGTGAGAAATCCGCGCTTGGAAAGCGGCACGGCGACGCTGAAAAACGCATCCAGACGGCCCGCGCGCAGGGTGGCGGCGGCCTCCATCGGGCCGCGGCCCACTGCCTCGAAGGCTGATTGCAGCGGCTGCACCATGAAGGGCAGCGAATAGAGCGCCGAGGCCAGCACAAGGCCGGAAAAGGAAAAGGTGAGGGTTTCGCCGGTGGCATCGCGCCACAGCCCGCCAAGGGTGGAATTGGGGCTGAGAAAGATCAGGATATAAAAGCCAAGCACCGTGGGCGGCAGCACCAGCGGCAGGGCGGTGATGGCCTCGATGATCGGGCGAAAACGATTGCGGGTGGTGGCCAGCCACCAGGCCAGCGGGGTGCCGATGATCAGCAATAAAGCCGTGGTGACGCCCGCAAGCTGCACCGAAAGCCAGAGCGGGGCGAGGTCTGGCCAGCTCATAATGCACCATATCCGGCGGCTTTGATCACCGCCTGCGCGGCGGGGCTGCGCAGGTAATCCAGAAATGCGGCGGCGGCGGGATTATCCCCCAGCAGCACCGCATCTTGCAGGATCGGCGCATAAAGCGCCTCCGGCACCGGCCAGCTTTCGCCGCCCGCCTGGGCATAGGATTGCGCCACCAGCCCCAGCTCGGCATTGCCCGAGGCGACCAGCGCAAAGGCCTGCCCCACATTCTGCCCCAGCACCAGCCGCCCTTGCAGTGACTCCCACAGTCCGAGCGCCTCCAGCGCCTGCCTGGCCGCGAGGCCATAGGGCGCGAGCGCCGGATTGGCGATGGCAAGATGGGCAAAATCGCCGCGCAGGCTGGCTTCATTCAGCGGGGATTCCGGCCGCCAAAGGGCCAGCAGCCCGCGCGCATAGGATATTTGGCCATGGCCCAGCCCGCTATTTTGCAAAAGCGCGGGGCGGGCCTGATCGGCGGCGAGCAGGGCATCATAAGGCGCGCCATTGCTGATCTGGCCATAAAGCTGCCCCGTGGAGCCGCTGGAGAGGGTCAGGGAATGGCCGGTTCCGGCTTCGAAATCAGGCTTCAGGCGCTCGGCAACGCTAATGAAATTGGTGGCTACCGCGATCAGGGCTTCGCCAGCAGCGGCGCGCGCGGGCCATGCCAGCGTGCTGGCCATGCCGGCCAATATCAGGTGGCGTCTGTTGATCTGCATTTCATTCCCTTTGCCCCGTGGCAAGCCCGCTTATGGTAGCCGAGGCAAGCCGCCCAAAAAAGCCCTAAAATTCCTCGACTTCGACCACCCCCTCCACGCTTTTGAGCGCGGATTTGATCTGCGGATTTAGCGGGTATTTGCCCGGCAGGGTGATCTCTACATTGCCCGGCAGATCCGGCGCGCTTAGCAAAAGATTTATCGGACCATAGGTGCCTTTTACCTTGCTGCCCAGAATTTTCGCCAGCACCGGCATGGCCTCGGGCTGGTTGACAAACACCTTCAGCCCCTTGGCCGCCACCCCCGCAATGGCATTATCTACCGGCACGATCCCGCGCGCCAGCAATTTCAGCTGATCGCCCTCATTGGTGGCCTCGACCGATAGCACGATATTTTGCCCCACCGTAAGCAGCGCATCGGCCTTTTCCAGCACATCCGAAAACACCGTGACCTCGAAAATTCCCGAAGGATCAGAGCATTGCACAAAGGCATATTGATTGCCGCGCGCCGATTTGCGCCGCTGCACCCCGGCCACCGTGCCCGCGATTTTGGCCAGCACCGCCTTCACCCCCTGGCTTTTCTGGGCCAGCTCGTCCAGCGTGAATACCGGCGGGCGCTGGCGCTTGAGCGGCGCGATATAATCATCCAGCGGGTGGCCGGAAAGATAAAACCCGATTGCGGCCTGCTCCTGCGTCAGCTTTTCGGTTTGCAGCCAGTCTTCGGGCATGGGCAGGCGGGGCGGGGGCAGATCCTCGCCGCTATCGCCAAACAGGCTGTTCTGGGACGAGTTTTTCTGTTCGAAATTGGCGGCGGAATAGGCCACCAGCGCATCCACGCTCAGCAGCACCTTCTGGCGGTTGCTGTCTAGCTGATCAAAAGCGCCGGCGCGGGCCAGCATTTCAAACGGACGCTTGCCCATGCGCTTCAGATCCACGCGGCGGGCAAAATCAAACAGGTCCTTGAAGGGGCCATCTTCCAGCCGCGCCGCCTCGATCAGTTTCATCGCCTCGACGCCGACATTTTTCAGCCCCCCCAGCGCATAGGCGATTTTGCCATCCATTACGCTGAAGGTGGCCTCGGAGCGGTTGACGCAGGGCGGGATCATCTCGATGCCAAGCCGCTTCACCTCGCGGAAGTAGACATGCAGCTTGTCGGTGAGGTGGATATCGCAATTCATCACACCGGCCATAAATTCCACCGGATGATTGGCTTTGAGATAGGCGGTTTGGTAGCTCACCACCGCATAGGCCGCGGCGTGGGATTTGTTAAAGCCGTAATTGGCGAATTTCTCCAACAGGTCAAAAACCTGCGTCGCCTTCTTGCGATCCACTCCGTTTTCCGCCGCGCCTTTTTCGAATTTTGGCCGCTCCTTGGCCATTTCTTCGGCGATCTTTTTACCCATGGCGCGGCGCAGCAGATCCGCGCCGCCAAGGGAATATCCCGCCATTTCCTGCGCGATCTGCATCACCTGTTCCTGATAAACAATAATACCCTGGGTTTCATCCAGCAGGTGATCAATGCTCGGGTGCAGCTTGTCGCGCTCCTCCAACCCGTTCTTGACCTTGCAGAATTTCGGAATGTTTTCCATCGGGCCGGGGCGGTAAAGCGCCACCAAGGCCACGATATCCTCGATGCAGGTCGGCTTCATCTGGCGCAGCGCATCCATCATGCCCGAGCTTTCCACCTGAAACACCGCTACGGTTTTGGCGCTGGCATAAAGCTCGTAGGTTTTTGCATCATCCAGCGGGATCAGCCCGATATCGATCTCGATATCGCGGGCTTTCAGCAGATCCAGCGCGTTTTGAATCACCGTCAGGGTTTTCAGCCCGAGAAAATCGAACTTCACCAAACCCGCCGGCTCGACCCATTTCATGTTGAATTGCGTGGCCGGCATATCGGATCGCGGGTCTTGATAGAGCGGCACCAGCTCGTCTAGCGGGCGATCGCCAATCACCACCCCCGCCGCGTGGGTCGAGGCATTGCGCAGCAGCCCCTCCACCTGCCCGGCATAGTTCAACAGCCGCGCCACCACCTCTTCCTCATCCGCCGCCTCGCGCAGCTTTGGCTCGTCTTTCAGGGCTTGCTTGATGCTGACAGGCTTGACGCCCTCCACCGGTATGAGCTTGCTCAGCCGGTCCACCTGCCCATAGGGCATTTGCAAAACCCGCCCCACATCGCGCACCGCGGCCTTGGAAAGCAGCGCGCCGAAGGTGATGATTTGCGCCACTTTATCGCGGCCATATTTCTCCTGCACATAGGTAATCACCTCCTCGCGGCGATCCATGCAAAAATCGATATCAAAATCGGGCATGCTTACCCGCTCGGGGTTGAGAAACCGTTCGAATAACAGCGCATAGCGCAGCGGATCAAGGTCGGTAATCGTCAGCGCATAAGCCACCAGCGAGCCCGCGCCGGAGCCGCGCCCCGGCCCCACCGGAATGCCCTGATCCTTCGCCCACTGAATAAAGTCGGCCACAATTAGAAAATAGCCCGGAAAGCCCATGCCGTTGATGATCTTCAGCTCGAATTCAAGCCGCGCCTCGTATGCCTCTACAGGGGCCGCATGGGGGATGATCTCCAGGCGCGCCTTCAGCCCCTTGCGGGCGAGATTGGCCAGGGCTTCCACCTCGTCATCGGCGAATTTCGGCAAAATAGGCGGATGGGTGCGGGCGCGGTAAGCGCAGCGGCGAGCGATTTCAACGGTGTTTTCCAGCGCCTCGGGCAGATCGCTAAACAGCGCGCACATCTCGCTTTGGCTTTTGAAATAATGCTCGGGCGTCAGGCGGCGGCGCGGCTCTTGCTGGTCCAGATAGGCACCGTCGGCGATACAGATCAGCGCATCATGGGCCTCATACATTTCGCGCTTGGGGAAGTAGACATCATTGGTGGCCACCAGCGGAATATCCAGCCCGTAGGCCAGCTCCACCAAGCCCGGCTCGGTGGCGGCTTCGGCCTCGGTGCGGCGG
>JALSHK010000446.1 GCA_026982275.1 Paracoccaceae bacterium
CAGATGGACCTTTTGGTCTTTGGTATTGTGGCCGCGATTGCCGGGGCGCTGGGGGCATGGATCGGCGGCTGGGTCGATGGCAAAAAAGGCCCGATGCCGGTGGTTGTATTCAGTATTATTGCCCTGGTTCTGGTCACGGTCGGGGTGTTGACCATCACCAAAGACACGGTATTTTTGGTATATGTGGGCGAAGGGTCCAGCCTTCCGACCATTGCGTTTATCATCTGTGGCGCGGTTATTGGCGCGGCGGGCGGCTCTATGCAGGCCTCGTCCCGCACCTTGGTGGTGGAGTTTGTCGATGGTAAATTGCCTATGACAGAGGCCTTTGGCATCTATGCCATGGCGGGCAAGGCCACGGCTTTTGTCGGCCCGGCGCTGGTGGCGCTGGTGACGGATATTTCCGATAGCCAGCGTATTGGCTTAACGCCGGTTATCCTGATTCTGATCGCCGGTCTCTGGTTGTTGCTGGCGGCAAAAAAGAGCGCGGCCAAAAACACATGAAGTGGCTGGGCCTGATCGCTGCTCTGGGTCTGGTGGGTCCGGCTTATGCCGATCCTCCTGCCAAGGCGTTATTCAGCGCGGCCAGTGGCCCGTCGGCGCAGCGCGCGGCCCCGATCGGCTCATATGCGCGCGGGTGCCTGGCGGGGGCGGTGCAATTGCCGGAATCCGGCGCTACATGGCAGGCGATGCGGCTATCGCGCAATCGGCATTTTGGAGATCCGAGCCTTGTGGCCTTTATCGAGAGGTTGGGGCAATCGGCCACAAAAATCGGCTGGAACGGGATTTATGTCGGCGATATGAGCCAGCCGCGCGGCGGCCCGATGAATGGCGGGCATAAAAGCCACCAGATCGGGCTGGATGTGGATATCTGGCTATTGCCGCCCGAAAGCCTTGATCTGAGCGCGCGGCAGCGGGAGAATATCTCTTCGCTCAATCTGCGCGCGCGGGATCAGCGCTCGGTGAATGGAAACTGGACGCCCGAGCATCTGGCGCTGCTGCGCGCGGCGGCAGAGGATCCGGCAGTGGCGCGGATATTTGTGGCGGGGGCGATCAAGATGCAGCTCTGTGCGGATGCGTCAGGCGATCGACGGTGGCTACGCAAAATCCGTCCATGGTGGGGCCATAACACCCATTTCCATGTGCGGCTGAATTGCCCGCCCGGGGCGCAAAATTGCGAAGAACAGGCCGCCATTCCCGCCGGTGATGGCTGCGAGGCCGCCCAATGGTGGGTGACCGATGCGCTTGATCCGCAGCCGGCACCCTCCGCCCCCGCCGCGCCGCGCCCGGACTTGCTATTGGCCGATTTGCCAGCACAATGCGCTGCGGTGCTGGAGGCGAGATGAAGCGTATTTTTCTGGCCGCGAGCCTGTGGATATCGCCGGTGATCGCCGAAGAGGGTATGCGCTTTGAGGCCGAGATCCTGCTGGAAATGGACGACGAGGCCTTTGGCGGGTTCTCCTCGATCGAGGTTTCGGCTGATGGGGGAAGCCTGATTGCCACATCGGACCGGGGCAATTGGCTGCAAGCCCAGATCCGGCGAGAGAATGGCCGGATGCTGGGGCTGGAAGCGAAAGTGCTTTCGCCGATACTGGATTCAACCGGTGTGCCGTTGAGCGGATTTAATACGGATGCCGAAGGGCTGGCCATCGCTCCGGATGGTTCGCTCTACGTATCCTTTGAGAGCAATCATCGGGTGATGGTGCAGGAAAGCCTCGATGCGATACCCGGATTTGTGCCCAAACATCCGGATTTCCCCAAGCTGCAAAACAATTCCGGCCTTGAAGCACTGGCGGTTGATGAAAACGGCATGCTGATTGCCATCCCCGAGCGCTCGGGGGGGCTTGACCGGCCCTTCACGGTGTATCGCTATATCGACGGGCGCTGGAATACCGATTGGTCGATCCCGCGCGAGGGCGAATATCTGGTGACGGGGGCGGATGTGTTTGAAGGCTGGCTTTATGTGCTGGAGCGGGATCTGGAGGGGCTGTTTGGCTTTACCAGCCGTATTCGTCGCTTCGAAATGGCCAGCGGGCTTCAGACCGCACAAACCTTGCTGACCACCCGCGCGGGGCGGTTTGATAATCTGGAAGGGATCGCGATCTGGAAAACACCCGGGAACGAGCTGCGGGCGATCATGATATCGGATGACAATTTCAGGTTTTTCCAACGCAGCGAGCTGGTTGAATTCTCGCTGCACCCGTGGCCACAACCCTCGGATTAATGCCTGAAGGCGGGCCGGCGCTAGGCGGATTTATTGATGGCTTGCGGCTCGATCGAGCAAAACATCTGATGCAAAAGCTCGATCATTCTGGTGGCTTTCGGGTCTCCCAGCGAATAGTAAATCACCTTGCCGTCGCGCCGCGAATTCACCAGCCCTTCGAGCCGCAGCCTCGCCAGCTGCTGGCTAACGGCAGCTTGCCGCGAGGAAAGCAGGTTTTCCAGTTCGGTCACGGATTTTTCCCCCGAAACCAGATGGCACAGGATCATAAGCCTCCCCTCGTGGGCGAGCGCCTTCATGAAATCTGTGGCTGAACTTGCACTTTGAATTACGTTCGCAATCGCGTCCCGGGACACGGTGTCGGTTTCTACCGGCGTAGTCATGAGCTTCCTTCCGTATTCTGCTCTGGCAATTTGCTTAACATACGTCCGAGCAAACCCCAAAAGAAATCTTGCCCGGGATAGCCCAGTAAGCGGTCAACTTCCTGTCCGTCATTGATCAATACAAATGTCGGGGTGTAAATCGGGTCCGATACGATGGTAATCCCCTCGGGCAGAGGCGCATAAATATCCAGCCGCATCAGCGGCGCGCGTTTACCCTCTTCCGTTTTGGAGTAGATCGGGCCGATCTCTTCGCGCCATTGTTCGCAATAGGGGCAGCCCTCTTCCTCAAACATGATAAGTATAGTTTCGGCGTTTACCGGCAGCAAAAGGGTCAAAGAAAGCACAAACCCCTGAATAGCTTTAACCGCACAAGTATAGATTTTCATTTTCGGCCCTTTACATATTAAAGTATGTCAATATGATTCCCATAGAATCGACTAATTTGCAAGACAGGGTTTTTTTATGGGATTTGACTTAAGTTATCTGACTGCTGTAACCGCCGGATTACTTTCCTTCCTGTCACCCTGTATTTTACCCATCGTTCCGTTTTACTTAAGCTATATGGCCGGTCTTTCAATGCAGGAATTGACCGAAGATAACCAGATAGCGCGCGGGGCCAAGCTGCGACTGGTGCTTTCATCGGTATTTTTCGCCCTCGGAGTGATCACGATTTTTGTGCTTTTGGGCCTGGGAGCCACCGCGATGGGCCGCGGGCTGGGGCAATATAAAGAAGAGCTGGGCTATGTGGCGGCGCTGATACTCACGGTATTCGGGCTGCATTTTCTGGGTCTTATCCGCATACCGTTCCTGTATCGGGAGGCCAAAATAGATTCTTCCTCGATCAAGCCGGCCTCCTATGTCGGCTCTTATCTTATCGGGCTGGCCTTCGGCTTTGGCTGGACGCCTTGCGTCGGGCCGGCGCTTTCGCTGATTTTATTTATCGCGGCGGATCAGGACAGCCTGATGCAGGGGGCAAGCCTGTTGTTTGTCTATGGCGCCGCCATGACCTTCCCTTTCATTCTGGTGGCAATGTTTTCCGGCCCGTTTCTCAAATTCATCAAGCGGCACCGCGGAATAATGGGGCATGTGGAAAAGGTCATGGGCGGCTTTTTGATTCTGTTTGCCCTGCTTATCGTCACGGGGCGGGTATCGGCCATTGCCCAATGGATGATCGATACCTTCCCCGTATTTACCACTTTTGGCTAGCAAAGGATTAAATCATGTTTGGAAAATTTATACTTGCACTTGCGATCATCGCGGCACCGCTTGCCGGCGCGGCGCAAGAGGTTTACGAGGTGGAAATGGGCGATGACGGGCTGCATAAGCCCACATGGCTGCGCGAAACCTTTCTGGATATGCGCGAGGATCTGGCCGAGGCCAATTCTCTGGGCCTGAGGCTGGCGCTGATTGTGGAGCAGCGCGGCTGTATTTATTGTAAAAAGATGCATACCGAAATTTATCCGATTCCCGAAATAGACACGGTGATTCGCGAGAATTATTTCTTTGTGCAGATCAATATGTTTGGCGATCTGGAGATCACCGATTTTGACGGCGAGGTGCTGCCCGAGCGCGACATGGTGAAAAAATGGGGGGTGTTCTTTACGCCAACCATTCTTTTCATGCCCGAGGAGGTATCCGAAAGCGACTCGGCGGGGGATGTGGCTGTCGCGAAAATGCCCGGGGCTTTTGGCAAGTTTATGACTTTGAATATGTTTAACTGGGTGTTGCTTCGCGGCTATGACAGCGAGGAGCATTTCCAGAAATATCACGCCAGAATGCTTCAGACGCAGTTGAATCGTTAAAGTATACAAATGGATACGAAATAAAATTTCAGGAAACCATGCGACAATTCATATTTGTGATTGAACTATTGAAAGAAGCTAGTAAGGTAATGTCACAATGTGTAACGCGTAAAATAATGCCAAAAATGGCAAGATCGCGTTGAATAACTAAATATCTGGGAGAGTAATACATGATAAACAAGAAGCTTCTCGCCATTTGTGCTTCGGTTGCGAGCTTCGCAACTGTCGCTACGGGCCAGGTAGCGCCTGGCGATGTTGTGTTTGGCGAGTACGGGGCTGTTGAAGCTTCGCTCACCGGTGTCGCCGGTGATCCGGCAAATGGTGCTGCGGTTTTCAAAAATCGCAAGAAAGGCAATTGTCTTGCCTGCCATCAGAATAGTGACATGCTGGATCAGCTTTTCCACGGAGAAGTCGGTCCGTCTCTGGACGGGGCGGGTGATCGCTGGTCAGAGGCGGAGCTGCGCGGCATTCTGGTAAACGCGAAAAACACATTTGATGGCACCATGATGCCCGCTTTCTATGTGGATAGCGGATATACGCGCATACTTCCGAAGTTTGAGGGGCAAACAAACCTCACGGCGCAGGAAGTCGAAGATGTGCTGGCCTATGTGCAAACCCTTAGCGAGTAATCCGGTGCCACGGATGCTCAAGAATCAGGAGAATAATATGAGTTTTACAAGACGCGACACCCTCGTTATGGGTGCCGGTGCAGCCGCAGCCGCTATGCTGCCAATGCCAGGCCTGGCTGGTGCATGGGAAGATGCTATTGCCGCTTTTGCCGATGGTGGCGAAATCACAGATGGCGGTGTTGAATTTACCGCCCCCGAGATTGCCGAAAACGGCAATACCGTGCCTATTTCGGTTTCTGCGCCGGGCGCTGTGGCCATTGCGGTTTTTGCCGCCGGCAACCCGAACCCTGAAGTGGTGGAGTTCGAATTCGGGCCGCTTGCCGGCTCCCAGAGCGGCTCTACGCGCTGTCGTCTTGCTGCAACGCAAGATCTCTATGCGCTGGCAAAAATGCCCGACGGTAGTGTTCGTCAGGCAATCGCCACCGTGAAAGTAACTATCGGCGGCTGCGGCGGCTGAGCCAGAGAGGAAAAGAACCATGGCAGAAGATTCAAAACCCCGCGTTCGCGTCCCCCGCTCGGCAACAGCTGGCGAGGCATTCGAAATCAAAACCCTGATTTCGCACAAAATGGAATCCGGTCAGCGCAAAGACAGCGACGGCAATACAATTCCACGCTCGATCATCAATCATTTCTCCTGTGATTTCAACGGTGAGAATGTGATTCAGGTGGTTTTGCACGGCGCGATCTCGACCAATCCCTATTTCCAGTTTGAAGCTGTGATTCAGGAGTCGGGCACATTCACCTTCACATGGAATGATGACAGTGGTTCGGTCTATACCGACTCCAAAGACATCACCGTGGGATAAGCAAAAGGGGAGGTATATATAATGAAGAAAATAACCCTAAGTGCAACCATAGTTGCGAGTGTGGCGCTGTTTTCCGGCGCGGCCAATGCGCAGGTGGATCTGGATGCGGTCCTTACCGTGGAGGGCATGACGATTGTCACCCGCGCACCTGCCCCTGATTTCCTTGACATTGACGAGGTGATTTCGGGCTGGGTGTATCGGGCCAGCGAAACCCAGGCGCTCCAGATGGACGATTTCGAGAATCCGGGCATGATCTTTGTGGATCAGGCTATGGATGACTGGAACACTGTTGACGGCACCGAAGGCAAATCCTGTGCGAGCTGCCACCTTGGCGGTCCGGAAGAGTTTGCCGGATTGCGCGCCGAGCTTCCCCGCTGGAACGAGGCCGAGGGCAGAATGTTCAACCTGGAGGATTATATTAATTATAGCCGGGTGAATTACATGGGGGCCGAGCCTTTGAAATGGGCGAAGCCGCGCATGGATGCCATGGTGGCCTTGATCAGCCTGCAATCGCGCGGGATGCCGATCAATGTTGCCATAGATGGTCCGGTTGCCGATATCTGGGCGCAAGGCGAAGAGCTTTACTACACCCGTGTTGGCCAGCTGGATATGGCCTGCGCCAATTGCCATGAAGACAATTATGGCACTATGATCCGCGCAGACCGGCTTTCGCAGGGCCAGTCCAACGGCTTCCCGACCTACCGCCTGAAAAATGCCAAGCTGAATTCCATTCAGGCGCGCTTCAAAGGTTGCATGCGCAACATTCGGGCCGAGCCTTATGAGATCGGCTCTGACGAGTTCCGCGCGCTGGAGCTTTATGTAGCCTCTCGCGGCAACGGGCTTGCGGTCGAAGGGCCTTCGGTTCGAAACTAGCATTGATGCGTTCCCCTTTGGGGGGCGCATTGCCTGCGGGGCCGATGCTGGCCTGCCTGCCGGCAGGCTTGCTTTTCCCCCCAATATTCGGAGTTAGACATGATTTCACGTCGCGATTTTCTGCAAGCGTCGGTCGCTGCATCGGCAATTTATGGTGCGTCCGGCATCGGTAACTGGTCCCGGCTAGCCGCCCAGCAGGCACTGACGCAGGATCAATTACTGGATTTTGACAAAGTCGGAAACGTGACGCTGATCCATATCACCGATATCCATGCCCAGCTCAAGCCGATCTATTTTCGCGAACCCGAAGTGAATATCGGCGTGGGCGATGCCACCGGCCTGCCGCCCCATGTGACCGGTCAGGATTTCCTTGATCTGTTCAATATGGAGCCGGGCACGCCCGAAGCCTATGCGCTGACCTATAAGGATTTCAGCGCGTTGGCCAAGGGTTACGGCAAGATGGGCGGGCTGGACCGTTGCGCCACCGTGATCAATTCCATCCGGGCCGACCGCCCCGATGCGCTGCTGCTTGATGGTGGTGATACATGGCAAGGCTCGATGACCGCGCAAATGACCCAGGGTCAGGATATGGTCAATGTGATGAATGCGCTCAAGCCCGATGCCATGACCTTCCACTGGGAATTCACCCTTGGCTCCGAGCGGGTGCGCGAAATCGTAGACGGGCTGGCCTTTCCCGGGCTGGGGCAAAATATCTTTGACAAGGAATGGGAAGAGCCTTCAGAGGATTTCAAGCCCTACGAGTTTTACGAGCGCGGCGGGGTAAAGATCGCCGTGATCGGGCAAGCATTCCCTTATATGCCGATCGCCAATCCGGGCTGGATGTTCCCTGAATATTCCTTTGGTATCCGTGATGGCCACATGCAGGAAATGGTTGATGAAGTGCGCGCCAAGGGGGCCGAGCTGGTGGTTTGCCTTTCCCATAACGGCTTTGATGTGGACCGCTCGATGGCCTCGCGGGTGAGCGGCATTGATGTGATCCTGACGGGCCACACCCATGACGCGCTACCCGAGCCGGTAATGGTGGGCAAGACCATGCTGATCGCTTCCGGCTCCAACGGCAAATTCGTCACCCGCCTTGATCTGGATGTGCGCGATGGCATGATCATGGGTTTCTCTCATAAGCTCATTCCGGTTTTCTCGGATGTGATCGAGCCGGATGCCGAGGTTGCGGCCCTGATCGACGAGCAGCGCGCCCCCTACGAGGCGCAGCTTTCAGAGGTGCTGGGCACCACCGATAGCGAGCTATACCGGCGCGGCAATTTTAACGGCACATGGGATGATCTGATTTGCGATGCGCTGATCTCCGAGCGCGATGCCGATATCGCCCTTAGCCCCGGATTCCGCTGGGGGCCAAGCCTGATACCGGGCAGCGATATCACCCGCGAGGATCTGTTCAATTGCACGGGCATGAGTTACCCCAATACCTATCGCAGTGAAATGACTGGCGAAACCATCAAGCTGATCCTCGAAGATGTGGCCGATAATCTGTTTAACCCCGATCCCTATTATCAGCAGGGTGGCGATATGGTGCGCGTGGGTGGCATGGGCTATCATATCGATATCGGCAAGAAACAGGGCGAGCGCCTGACCAATATGACATTGCTGAAAACCGGAGAGAAAATCGAAGCGGATAAAACCTATGTTGTGTCGGGCTGGGCCTCGGTGGCCGAAGGTGGCGCGCCCGGAGATCCGATCTGGGATGTGGTGGAAAGCCATATCAAAAAGCAGGGGACCATCCAGCTTGAACCAAATAACAGCGTGGTTGTCACCGGCGCCTGATGCTTGAAAGCCTATAGATTATCAAAGGGAGCGCCGAATGCGCTCCTTTTCGGTTTTTATCACCAGGAGGTGATGCAAAGCCTTGACAAATTGGCTGTGAATGAACAATTCCAGATGCAATAGTAACCTTTTTCAAAGGATAGATGGCCTATGCCTAATAACAGCAATTCCGGTGGCCCATGGGGCGGTGGCGGTGGAAACCGTGGCGATGATGACCGCAATCAGGGCCAGCGCCCTCCCAACCGTGGACCACAACCGGTGCCCGATATCGACGAGCTGATGCGCAAAGGGCAGGAGAAGCTCAAAAGCATCATGGGCGGTGGAGATGGCGGCGGTGGAGATGGCGGCGGTGATGGCGGCTCTCTTGGCAAGGGTGGCTATTTGCTGATCGCGCTGGCAGCGGCGGGCTTTTGGGCCTTTAATTCTTTTTATACCGTGAAGCCGGAAGAAAAATCGGTGGAGTTGTTTCTGGGCGAGTATTACAAAACCGGCAGTTCGGGGCTGAACTTTGCGCCCTGGCCGCTGGTGAGGGCCGAAATTATCGGCGTAACCCGCGAGAACACAGAGGATATCGGCGTTGGCGGTGTGGGTGGCCGGGCCTCTGAAGGCCTGATGCTGACGGGCGACGAGAACATCGTGGATATCGATTTTCAGGTAGTCTGGAATATTACCGATCCGGCGCAATATCTGTTTAACCTGCAAAACCCGAAAGAAACCATTCGTGCAGTATCGGAATCCGCGATGCGCGAAGTGGTCGGGCGCTCCAATCTGGCTCCGATCCTGAACCGTGATCGCGAGGCGATCTCCCAAGAGGTGCGCGAGTTGATCCAGTCTACACTGGATAGCTATGATAGTGGCGTGAATATCGTCCGGCTCAACTTTGACAAGGCGGATCCGCCGCGTCAGGTCATTGATGCTTTCCGCGATGTTCAGGCAGCGGAGCAGGAGCGAGATACGCTCGAAAAACGCGCAGATGCCTATGCCAACCAGGCCTTGGCCGAGGCGCGTGGCCAGGCCGCACAGCTTTTGCAGGAAGCCGAAGGCTATCGCGCACAGGTAGTAAATGTGGCCGATGGTGAAGCCAGCCGTTTTGTTGCGGTTTATGACGAATATGCCAAAGCGCCGGAAGTAACCCGGCAGCGGCTGTATCTTGAAACCATGGAGCGCGTGCTCGGGGATATTGATAAAATTATCATTGACGAATCTTCCGGCGGGCAGGGCGTTGTGCCATATCTGCCGCTGAATGAAATACG
>JALSHK010000447.1 GCA_026982275.1 Paracoccaceae bacterium
TCCCGGATTTTCAGCAGCGCATATGCGTCGGCGTTTATATTGCCCACCGGATAGCGACAGGCTTCCAGCGTGACCTCCAGCCGCTCGAATTGCAGTGTTTCGCCGATCACCATGCTGAAATTATTGACCGCACCGGTGATCCGGTCCAGCCCGCGCAAAATTGCGCCGGTGCCAAGGTCGGAATTGGCCTGACGCTCGGTATCAAAATTGAACACCGGCACCTCTAACACATCCCCCAGAGTGGTTTCTTCGATGGTAGGCAGCGGTTCTTGCGTGATTTGCGCATTGGCAATCGCGGATAGAAGCAGCAATACGGGGAAAAACCTATTCATTATCGTTAGACCCTGAGGTAAATTTAATAAGAAGATTCAAAAGGCTGACCGAACCTTGCGTATATTCCACCTCGGCACCACTTTCCAGCATATAGTCAGATCCACCGGGCGTTAGCTCCAGAAAATTGCCGCCAAGCAGCCCCTCGGAAGCCACCTTGGCCTCGCTGTCTTCCGGTATTTCGATATCGGAGCGCACGGTAAAGGTAGCGACCGCCTGATAGGTGGCTGTATCCAGCTCCAGCTTGGTGATGGTGCCCACGCGCACCCCGGCCAGCTGCACCTCGCCGCCGATATTCAGCCCTTGGGCGCTGGAAAATTTCGCGTTCAACTCATAGGTTTCGCCATTACTACCATAGCCTACCGTTTGCCCCGCATAGGCCAAAAACCCGATAGCAGTAGCCACAACCACCGCGCCGATCAGGGTTTCAGATAGATTTGCCATTTTCCGCCCTATTCCGGCTGCCAAGCCTCGTAATCCGAAGCGATTTTGCCCTCGCCAAGCATACTCCCTTTCGGGTGATAGGCATTTGCGGTGCCGGTTTGATTAGGCTCGCTTGGCTTTTGCCATGCTTTGGTCGGCAAAGGATCATTGCCGGGGCGGTTATCATAGGTATAGTGCAGCCAGCCATGCCATTCGGCCGGCACACGAGAACCCTCGATCGGACCATTATAAATCACCCAGCGTTTTTCGCCATTGGTGTAATATTTATTGCCCAGATCGTCTTCTCCAACCAGTTTGCCATGGCGCCAGGTATAAAGCTGGGTGCCGATGGTCTGGCCGTTCCACCAGGTGAGCATACGCAGGATGAATTTCATGATCTTGCTCCGCGCTATGAGGCCGTGGCCTGTTTGCTGTCTGCATATATCATCAGGGGTTCGCCGACCCCCGAAATGGCTTCCTCGTTAACCACCACCTCATCGACATTTTCCAGCCCGGGCAGATCAAACATAGTGTCAAGCAGCACCTCTTCGAGGATCGAGCGCAGCCCCCGCGCGCCGGTTTTACGCTTGATCGCGCGATTGGCGATGGCGGTCAGCGCTTCAGGTGTAAAGGTCAGCTCTACGTTTTCGAGGCCGAATAACCGCTGGTATTGCTTGATCAAGGCGTTTTTTGGCTCTGACAGGATGGTGACCAAGGCATCGGCATCCAGATCGGTCAGCGTGGCCAGCACCGGCAAACGACCGACGAATTCGGGGATCAAGCCGAATTTCAACAGGTCTTCCGGCTCGAGATCCTTGAATACCTCACCGATATTCCGGGTGTCATTGTCGCGCACATCTGCACCAAAACCTACGGCTGATCCCTTACCCCTCGCGGAAATGATTTTGTCCAGACCGGCAAAAGCTCCACCGCAAACAAACAGGATATTGGTGGTATCCACCTGCAGGAATTCCTGCTGGGGATGCTTGCGCCCGCCTTGGGGTGGCACGCTTGCCACCGTGCCTTCCATGATTTTCAACAATGCCTGCTGCACACCCTCGCCGGATACGTCGCGGGTAATCGAGGGGTTTTCTGCCTTGCGGGAGATTTTATCGACCTCGTCGATATACACAATGCCGCGCTCGGCGCGCTCCACGTTATATTCCGCCGCCTGTAATAGCTTGAGGATGATGTTTTCCACATCCTCGCCGACATATCCCGCTTCGGTCAGCGTGGTGGCATCGGCCATGGTGAATGGCACATCCAGCGTGCGGGCCAGGGTTTGCGCCAGCAGGGTTTTGCCACAGCCCGTAGGGCCGATCAGCATGATGTTGGATTTCGCCAGTTCAACCCCGTCATCCTTGCCCGCATGCTCGAGGCGCTTATAGTGGTTATGCACCGCCACCGAGAGCACCTTTTTCGCGACCTCCTGCCCGATCACATAATCATCAAGCACCGCGCAAATCTCTTTCGGCGTGGGCACGGTATCCGAGCTTTTGATCTGGCTGGATTTGCTTTCCTCGCGGATAATATCCATGCATAGCTCGACACATTCATCACAGATGAACACGGTTGGCCCGGCAATCAGCTTGCGAACCTCATGCTGGCTCTTGCCGCAAAAAGAGCAATAAAGGGTGTTTTTACTATCCGACCCGGCTGCTTTGGTCATGGCACTCTCCTGCCCTTAAAATCATTCGCGTTCTGGCTTACAGAACATCACATCGCGCAAAAATACAAGCGCAAAGCATTTATACGGCTATTCTTCGCTTTCAACCGCGCGCTTTTGCACGATCTCGTCTACAATACCAAAATCGAGCGCGGCTTGGGCGGTCATGAAATTATCACGGTCCAGCGCCGGCTCCACTTCCGACATTTCCTTGCCGGTATGCTTGACATAAATCTGGTTCAGCCGCTCTTTCAGCTCCAGAATCTCTTGGGCGTGCAGCGCGATATCGCTGGCCTGCCCCTGAAATCCGCCCGAAGGCTGGTGCAGCATGATGCGCGAATTGGGCAAACTATAGCGCATCCCCGGCTCGCCAGCCGCCAGCAAAAGCGAACCCATAGAGGCCGCCTGGCCAATACATACGGTCGAGATTTTGGGGCGGATGAATTGCATGGTATCGTAGATCGACAGGCCCGAGGTAACCACCCCGCCCGGCGAATTGATATACATCGCAATATCTTTATTGGGGTTTTCCGCCTCCAGAAACAGCAGCTGGGCAACGATAATCGTTGCCATCTGGTCTTCTACCACGCCGGAGACAAAAATAATCCGTTCCTTGAGCATGCGCGAAAAAATATCATAGCGCACAGAGCCACGCGCGGTGGTTTCCTCAACGCTGGGAATTACAAATCCGGTTTCGGACATATTCATCGGGTTCAACATGCGGCACAGCCTTTCAATCACACAGAATTCTTCTAATGCGAATTCGTTTGCCAATGGTTTAAGCCTTGCGGCCAGGAGCTTCAAGGCCCGCAGCCCCATGTTTCTCGACATCGGTGTTTATTATGTGACAATCTATCGCTAGGCTTTCGCCTATAGTTTCATTTTTCTAGAACGGGTTGGATATATGTTTTCGATTTCAAGCCAAAAGGCTATAATAACCCTTCAACGCAGCCTGATTTTGAAAAAAGACGGGGTATTACCCTCCGGAAAGCTTGATTGCCTCGCCCGGCTGGATACGGGGCTGGACCTGAAATCCCCCGATGGTCGCGCGATTGTCAGCAAATTTGACACATTGTTTAACCAGAAAATCACCGGCAAAGCCAAAAAACAGGATGACCGCATAGCAAAAGTGCGGGCACAACTGGCCAAATGGGTGCATCTGGGCGAATCAGAAAACAAGCTCAAGCAATATGCCGACACCCAGCAGGAAGATATTATCCGCGACTGGAACCGCTTTATGCGGGTGGATATAAAGCGCGCCGCCAGCGAGGCGCTGGAAGACGCGATCAAAGCCCTGAAAAAACCCAAGATCGATCCCAAGGCGCTCAAGCTGAAATTCAGCAATACCGACCTGCAAGACAATAAGATGGAATTTCTAACCGGCGTGCTGGATATCCCGGGCCGCGGGGCAAAAGGCCGGGTGGCCAGCGCCGGCATGATGACCCTCGTCACCGGCATGCAAAAGCTGGGAAGCCCGATTTCGACCCTGCGCAGCGGCTGGGAGCGCAATGAAAAGCTGCTCAAGCAGGGGGTGCAGGATGCCAATGCCATGCAGAAAAACCTGAGCGCCATGCGCAAGGCCGCCGAGAGCATGAATGCGCGGCTGGCGCGGATGAAAAAAATATCCGAAGGCAGCAACAAGATTTCGGCCCAAAGCCTGAAAGGCGTGGATATCGTCATGGCTGCGCTGGCCAAGCACCAAAAAACCGCCAGGCTCAATGATCAGGACAAGGTCGTGATCATGGCCAACAAAGCGCTAACCGCCCTGAACGGGGCCAGAAAAACCGGCAAGGAAACCATGGTGGATGCCCAGAGCGCCAAGCTTGAAGCCACGCTGGATAGCATCTCCAGATTGCTGAAAGAGGCCGAAAATCTTAGCCAGAACAACCTGGAGAGCCTTGCCCGGACGGCGCGCGCCAACAGCAAAGCCTCGCTGAGCGCCAAATCCGGTGAAGACGCGGTGGCAGCAGCCCTCAAAGAGCTGAAATTACAGGCTAAAATATAGCGCCCCCGGTCAGGCGTTCAGGCATCCGGCCGATCAGGCTCGAATGTATGGAAATCCGCCTTGCAGCCTGGATGGGTATCCGCTGTGCCATCATGGCTGTTGCGGTTGAATTTCTGTTTTTTCCGGCTTTTGCTGGCTAAAACTGACGGATATCAGCCCAAATTGGCCCGTCACACGGCTTTGGGCTTGAAATCCGGCAAAAATAGCCGCATCTATGCCGCGCGAGGGGCTGTCCCTCGTGGAATAATAGATCGGAGACCACATGGCCAAGGAAGAACTTCTCGAATTTCCCGGTGTCGTGATCGAGCTTTTGCCAAATGCGACCTTCCGCGTGGAGCTTGAGAACGGCCATGAAATCATTGCCCATACCGCAGGGAAAATGCGCAAAAACCGTATTCGCGTATTGGCGGGTGACAAGGTGCAGGTCGAAATGACCCCATATGATCTGTCCAAAGGCCGGATCAACTACCGCTTCAAATAATGCGCTTGATTCTGGCCAGCGCCAGCCCGCGCCGCGTTGAGCTGCTGGCCCGGATCGGGGTTGTGCCCGATGCCATTTGCCCCGCCGATATTGACGAAACCCCGCTAAAAGCCGAGCTGCCCCGTGTATATGCCGCTCGCATCAGCCTGCAAAAGGCCCGGGCGATCGAAGCGCAGGGGCTGATACTGGCGGCCGATACGGTAGTCGCTGTCGGGCGGCGAATATTGGGCAAGCCTGAAAGCACTGCGGAAGCCGAGGGTTTTTTGCGCCTGTTGTCGGGGCGGCGACATCGGGTAATCACCGGCATCGCCCTGCGGCTGGAAGATAAATCCTGGTCCAAACAGGTGCAAACCGCTGTGCGCTTCAAGCCCCTTTCGGAGGGTGAAATAGCTGCTTATCTGGCCAGCAAAGAATGGCAGGGCAAGGCGGGGGGCTATGCCATTCAGGGCATGGCCAGCGCCTTTATCCCATGGATCAACGGCTCTTATAGCAATGTTGTGGGCCTTCCCCTGGCCGAAACCGCAAATCTGCTCGCCGGTGCGGGCTATCCATTATGGAGCCGCCCATGAAGGGCAGACAAATACTGATCGACCGGATCAACGGCTTTGAGGCCGCCGCCTTGATGGTGAACGGACAGCTGGAGGATTTCTGGCTGGATCGGGGGGATGACAGCTTCATGCCCGGTGCGATCTACCGCGCCATCGCCGACCGCCCGCTAAAGGGCTTGCACGGGGTTATGCTCAAGCTTGGCGATGGCCAGACCGGATTTTTGAAGGATGCACGCGGCATCAGGCCCGGCGAGGCGATGACAGTGCAAATCGGCAGCTTGCCCGAAGGCAGCAAAGCCCCGCCCGTTAGCCGGCGGATATTGTTCAAAAGCCGGTTTGTGATCGTCACGCCCGATGCGCCGGGAATCAATGTGGCGCGCTCTATCCGCGATGAAGAAGAGCGCGTTCGCCTGCTGGAGCTGGCGCATGAGGCGTTCGAGGGCATCGATCACGGCATGATTTTGCGCTCGGCCTGCGCGGGGCAACCGGCAGAGGATATTCTGGCGGATGCCGCCCGGATGCTGGAAATTTGCGCCGCAATCATCAAGGATCAAAGCCCCGATCCACAGCTATTATTGGCCGCCCCTGGTGCGGGCGAAATCGCATGGAACGAATGGACCACCCCCACGCCCGACGAAATTGTAGAGGTTGAGGGCTGCTTTGAAAGCCATGATGTCTGGCAGCATATCGAAGCGCTTAAATCGCCCCGCGTGGCGCTGGATGGCGGTGCTTATATGTTTGTGGAAGCCACGCGGGCCCTGGTTGCGGTCGATGTGAATACCGGCGCGGATTTCAGCTCGGCCGCAGCGCTAAAAGCCAATATTTCCGCCGCCCGCGCCCTGCCCCGCGCCCTGCGCCTGCGCGGGCTTGGCGGGCAGATCACGGTTGATTTTGCACCCTTGGCAAAAAAGGACCGCCGCCAGATCGAGCAGGTAATCAAGGCTGCCTTCAAAAAGGATTCGGTGGATACCCTGATCGCAGGCTGGACCCCGCTGGGCAATCTGGAGCTGCAAAGAAAACGGGTGCGCCGCCCGCTGGAACTGCCATGAGCTGCCCGATTTGCAAAAAGCCGGCCGACAAAGCCTATCGCCCGTTTTGCAGCAAGCGCTGCGCCGATCTGGATTTGGGCAAATGGCTGAATGGCAATTATAGCAGCC
Source organism: Paracoccaceae bacterium (assembly GCA_026982275.1). Lineage (GTDB taxonomy): Bacteria > Pseudomonadota > Alphaproteobacteria > Rhodobacterales > Rhodobacteraceae > UBA3077. The sequence continues at coordinate 6,611 of JALSHK010000447.1, forward strand.
CCGCCGAGGAAATAGAGCCGGAAGAGGCAGAATCACTGGCGCGAATTATCGCGGAAAAACGGCTGAACTAACAGCGGCGGAAAAAACCTGATCCAAAGGCATAATCCGCTGGACAGCCCCCCGTTTCTCCCCTAAAACGCCCTCACCCAAGGCCATTGGCCAAACCCGTGCCCGGGTAGCTCAGGGGTAGAGCAGTGGACTGAAAATCCTCGTGTCGGTGGTTCAAATCCGCCCCCGGGCACCATTCCTTTCTAGAAAACCGTTTATTATCAGTTATATGGTCGGAAAGGCAGATTTTATATCCACCTTTCTGTCCACCCTATGGCTCTGGTTGCCCAACGTGAGGCAGGCTGTGCAGAAGCTGTCCGACCGCGCATTCGCCGGGCGGGAGGATGCCGCAACCAGCCGGGCAAGGCTCCATGTCAGTCTGTTTGATGACCGGCCCGGGGCTTCACCCTGTGCCCGGAAGCAGCCGGAGTGCGCGATCTGATGTTCTGGGAGAAGCGAGAATGCAGCCCCCGCGTTGCAACCCGTTGCAAAAAATTCGCTGCGGCAGGGGCTGTGCCGGAAGAAAATAACAAAAAACCGGAAAAGGGGGTATCAGCTCTGCCGGAGCGCCGGGAAGCCTTCGTAGAAGGCCGAGTGATCCTCGTCGTGGTTGTCCATCCCCGGCCTTGTCAGGATGCCCCGAGGCTTGATGTAGCTGGAAATCCGCCGCTCGGGGTTTTCGTGCCAGGTGATATTGAACGCCGCCAGCCTGGGAAAGAAGAACAGCGCCGAATTGGGCAGGTGGTCATGTATCCACCAGGCGAGGCTGCGCCAGTCCTGCCCCTGCTCATAGCGGTCGGCAAACCCACGGGATGACGATGCAGGCGGTGGCACCCATGAAACCCTGCGCATCGCGCCGGTCTCAGATGTGGCCGGCATAGTTGGCCTCGTTCGAGGCGCAGGTATAACCTTTTTTGCCGGCCTTTTGCTGTTCGTTGCAGAACCGGTTGACGGTGCAGGAGCGGAAGGCCGAGCGGATGACGATTTTGCCGAAGGTGGCCTGCAACGGCTCCAGCAGGTTTTCGCACAAGCCCCGCCCGGCGGCGATGGCAAGGTCCGGGTCGTCAGGGACGTTCGGGATGCCGTGAAGGGCGGCGACTTCGCTGTAGAGAAACTCGCGCATGAAGAAGGATTGCGACAGGCGCACGCGCCCGAGATCATCTAGTGCGGTAACGGTTGCGGGTTCACGCGGCTCCTTTCTTGATATTGTTGAGAAATCTCAAAATGGCCTCAGCAAGAGACGTGGGGAAGAAGGAAAAGCGACGAAGGTTCTTCGTTTGGCCGATTTGGTGGGAAACGCTTTTTCCGGGGAGCAACCCAGGTCGATAAAATTGACAGAACAGGAAAGGGAAAAATTCGCGCTAAATGCAGGGGATATTGTAATAGTTCGCGTAAATGGCAGCGAAAGGATAGTGGGGCGTTTCTTGGTTTGGGGCAGCGACAAGAATTGGGCGTTTTGCGATCACTTCATTCGGGCAAAACTGAATGAAAGAGCCTTGCCTGATTTTGTCCGGTGGTATTTTGAAACGGACGAAGTGCGCCGCCAAATTGAAGCAACTTTTGTTTCCAGTGCTGGGCAAAAGACGGTAAGCAAGAAAACCCTTGGGCAAATCAACATCCCCCTCCCACCCCTCGAAGAGCAACGCGAGATCGTGCGCCGCATCGACGCCGCCTTTGCCCGGATCGACCTGCTGGCGGGGGAGGCCGAACGGGCGCTGAAACTGCTGGGGCATCTGGACCAGCGCATTCTGGAACGCGCCTTCTGTGGCGGCCTTGTCAGCCAGAACCCCGAGGACGAACCCGCCGCCACCCTCCTGGCCCGCATCAAGACCACCCGCGCCGCCACCCCGGACAAGAAACGACGCAGGCGGGCGAAGGCTTAGGAGCCAGTGATCTGCTGGGGAACTGGATTACGGCTTATGGGCTTTGAGGCCAAATAGGTTTAGCATGAGGAATAAACATTTTCTTTGCTGCTATTGCGCCAAATATTAGCCGAATTACGCCAGAATGTGTGACGATTAACAAATTTTCCTCATCTGGTATTTCTGAGAACGCCTTCCCTATGCGCGCCAAGAATTCGGCCTCCGTCTCACCACCAGGTGGATTGACGAGGGCAGGCCTCTCTCGTTTTGGTCGTCCCTCGTAGATACCCCAACATCTTTCATTTAAGGCCGAATTAAAATGCACTGGCGTATCCAAGGTTTTTGAAACGATAATTGCTGTTTCCGCACATCTTTTGAGAGAGCTAGAATAAATTGCGCGGACGCCTGCCTTATTAAGCTCCTCCGCACCTTTACATGCTTCTTCTCTTCCGATCTCATTCAGGGGAATATCTGTTGACCCCATTAAAAGCCCTTTAGCATTCCAATCCGTTTGCCCATGCCGCATGAATATTGTTGGGTGGGATCGGAATTTTGGTATGCCGTTTGTCATTGCAGGTTACCTACCCTGCTAAAACATCAGGGCCGAGGCTATGTCGTTTACTGGTGCTCCTGACGGAAGCAGCAAGCCTTGTAACTCATCACGAAATTCGCGAGCTTTGTCACACAAGTCCTTGTATTGTTGTGTTTTTAGGCCACCAGAACCGGGGAGGTTTAGAGCACTTCTGGTGGAAGTGTCATCAAGTGCTTGAAGAAAAAAGGCATAGGCGTTCATGGCCTTTTGTGTCTCCTGTTCCCCGAAGACGGATCGTATACGTTCAATTGGAGGTTTGGATAGCAATTCGACTAGCGTTTCTCTTTTTTGTGAAGCGCTTAGGTCAGCGGTTTCTCGAACGGCAGCAACGCCGCCAAAATAGAGCATCATTCGTGAGAAGCGGAGCTTGATGAGCCGGATGGCTCTTGGCTTTGTTGCATCTGCTGTTTTGTGCTCAAAATCGACGCAGATTGTTCGCCAGTAGCGAATTATGTCGTTTAAGAGAAATCGGCAAAATTTGTGATTATCCAGGTCGTCAGGGACGTACCGCTCAATGAGTCGTTTTCGCAGCGCTTCAAATTCAGTTTGATTGGCAATCCACTCCCCTTCCAGCAAATACAGCATTTGAATAGCCCCTAGATTTGTAGACACCTTCTTCCCTAAAAATGAGG
>JALSHK010000448.1 GCA_026982275.1 Paracoccaceae bacterium
CTCCTCGGCCCATGCCTGCCGCTCCTCCACCGCGACAAAATTCACCAGGCTGCCGCCGCGCAAAGGATAGGCCACCAAATGCCGCCCCTTGCCCATAAACACCTGCGCGGCGTTCTCAAACAGCCCCTCGGGCAAGCGGCTGGCCGGCACCACGCCGCGCCACGCCACCTGTCCGGTAAAATCCACCGGCTTGCCCTGAAACACCTGCTGGCGCAGGGTCGAGCGCACGCCATCCGCGCCAATCACGCAGCCCGGAGAAAGCTCAAGCCCAGATTCAAACGCCAGCCCGTTTTGGCTGGCCGCTTTGAGCCGCTGGCCAAAAACCAGCGTAACCCCTTGCTCTATCGCGCCTTTTTCCAGCACCTGCAAAAGGTCAGCGCGGTGAAATTGCCAATAGGGGCGGCCATAGCGGCGGCGGGCCGTGGCCCCCATCGGCAGCCGCGCCACCTGCGCGCCGCGATAATCGCGCAGCACAATCGCTTCGGGCGTATTGGCCAGCCTGGCCGCCGCCTCGCGCAGGCCCAAAGCCTCCAGCACCGCCACGCCATTCGGGCTGACCTGCAAGCCCGCCCCCACCTCGCCCAAGGCCGAGGCCTGCTCATAAACCGTAACGCGCGCGCCCTTTTTTGCCAGCGCAATCGCTGCGGCCAAGCCACCAATGCCCGCGCCGATAATGGCGATATCCTGCGCTTTCATATCCATTCAGCTTTGCCTCACGATGTTATCGGCCAGTAGCGCATCAGCGTTTTTCACCCCCAGCTCCTGCATGATTTCCTCGCTATGCGCCCCGTCTTTTGGCAAGGCGGTTGGCACGGCAATCGGCGCTTCAAAGCGCGGGGCCACAGCCGGATGGCGCAGGCCATTACGGGCTTGCAATGCCGATCTGGCCTGCATATGCGGGTGGCTGGCGGCCTCGATATAGGTCAATACCGGCGTTACACAGGCCTCGCTACCGTCAAACACCTCCGCCCATTCCTCCATGGTTTTGCGGGCAAACACCGCCTCCAGCCGCACCATTTGCGCGGGGTGCAGGGCCGGATCGTTTTGCGCCCCGAAATCCGCCGGATCGATCCCGAGCCGCGCCAGCATCTCGGCAAAAAACGGCGCTTCGATGCAGCCCACCGCCATAAACCGCCCGTCCTTGCAGCGATAGCAGCGATAGTAAGGCACGCCGCCATCCAGCCAGTTGGATTGCCGCTCAACGCTCCAGCGCCCCGCCGCCTCCAGCCCGTGAAACATGCCCATCATCGCATTCACCCCGTCGATGATCGCGCTATCCACCACCTGCCCCTTGCCGGTGGTTTTGGCCGCGTGCAGCGCGGCCAGAATACCCATGATCAAAAACATGGAGCCGCCGCCATAATCCGCCACCAGATTGAGCGGCGGCGGCGGTGGCCGGTCCGCATCGCCCATCGCCTGCAAAGCCCCCGTCAAGGATAGATAATTGATATCATGCCCCGATTGCCGCGCCATCGGGCCGCTTTGGCCCCAGCCCGTCATGCGGGCATAGATCAGCGCGGGGTTTTGCGCCATCAGCCGCTCCGGCCCAAGGCCGAGCCGCTCCATCACCCCCGGGCGATTGGCTTCGATCAGCACATCGGCGCGGCCTGCCAGCCTGGCCGCCAATTCTGCGCCCTTTTCTGCCTTCAGATCAATCACGATCGAGCGCTTTCCCCGCCGGTCCACCGCTTGTTCGATCGCGATATCACCGCGCTCGGGGCGATCAATCACAATCACATCCGCACCCAGATCCGCCAGAAGCTGCGCCGCGAAAGGCGCGGGGCCTATGCCCGCGAATTCAACAATTTTTACTCCGGAAAGCGGGCGGGGATCGGGCATGGTTTTCTCCTCTTGCCTTGCTTGGCATATCTCAAAAACAGCCATGCCAAAAGGCAATTCCTGCGTTACAATAAAGAAATTGTAGCGGCAGGCCAAAAGCTGTAGATCACAAACAGAAACCTGTTTTTCCAGAAAGGCAAAACCAATGTTCACAAACCTGTTTATCGCAGCGCTTTCAGGGGCCATCGGTGGCCATATGGCCGGAAAAGCCATGGGGAAACACGGAATCGGGCCGGCAAAACGCGTCATTGCCGGTGCATTTGCGGGCGTTATTGCCGCAGAAGCCCTGAGCTATTTTGAACAACGCGCATTTTCTGCACCGCTGGCAGGGATGGAGGGGGCGGTCAGCGAAGGAGCGGCCCCGTCTTTTTTGGTCGCCGTCCTTGCGGGGCTTGCCGCCGGCGCGCTTATGGTTGCCATGATGGGCATGGCCAGAAAAATGATGCGGCGGGGCTGAAATCGCCTAGCGATCGCGATGCACCTTTTCCTTGCGCTCGTGGCGCTCTTGCGCTTCGAGGCTAAGGGTGGCGATCGGGCGGGCATCCAGCCGCTTCAAAGAGATCGGATTTCCGGTTTCGTCACAATAACCAAAGGATCCATCCTCGATCCGCCGAAGCGCGGCATCGATCTTGGAAACCACCTTGCGCTCACGGTCGCGTGTGCGCAATTCCAGCGCACGGTCGGTTTCCTCGGAGGCGCGGTCGGCCACATCGGGGATATTGCGTGTGCCTTCCTGCATTTGCTCGATGGTTTCGCGGCTGCCTTTCAGGATGTCGTTTTTCCAGGCCAGCAATTTCAAACGGAAATACTCCAGCTGGCGATCGTTCATGAACGGTTCGTCATCGGCCGGTTTATAATCGGTGTCCAGAATCGTTTCTGCTTTCATAAGAAGCTCCCAACCCTATATATCTGCAAAATATGCAGCTCCTGCGCGAGGGAATAAACGGATTTGACAGGAATGTCACTAGCTTGTTGTGCAAGATTGTGTGAAATATCCCACCCAAAGCGGGCCAACCGCGAATCCGCATACAAACACGAGGCAAATCATGCATTTTGAAGGCACCGATACTTATGTAGCTACCGATGATCTGAGCATTGCGGTGAATGCCTCCATCGCGCTTGAGCGCCCGCTTCTGGTAAAAGGCGAGCCGGGCACAGGCAAAACCGAGCTGGCGCGGCAGGTGGCCGGGGCGCTGAACCTGCCGATGATAGAATGGAATATCAAATCCACCACCAAGGCGCAGCAAGGCCTATATGAATATGACGCCGTAAGCCGCCTGCGCGACAGCCAGCTCGGGGACCCCAAGGTGAATGATGTAAAAAACTACATCAGGCCCGGCAAGCTGTGGCAGGCCTTTACCTCCGAGAAGCGGGTGCTGCTTTTGATTGACGAGATCGACAAGGCCGATATCGAATTCCCCAATGATTTGCTTCAGGAACTGGACCGGATGGAGTTTCACGTCTATGAAACCGGCGAGCTGGTCAAGGCGCGGCAACGGCCCGTGGTGATCATCACCTCCAATAACGAAAAAGAGCTGCCCGATGCCTTTCTGCGCCGCTGTTTTTTCCACTATATCCGCTTTCCCGATGCACAAACCATGGCCAAAATCGTTGACGTGCATTTCCCCAACATCAAGCAGGAGCTGGTAGAAGCGGCGCTGACGCAATTCTACACCCTGCGCGAAACCCCGGGCCTGAAGAAAAAGCCGAGCACATCCGAAGTGCTGGACTGGCTCAAGCTGCTGCTGGCCGAGGATCTTTCGCCCGAGGACCTGCGCGGCGATGCCAAAGACGCCCTGCCCAGGCTGCATGGCGCGCTTTTGAAAAACGAACAAGACGTGCATCTGTTCGAGCGCCTCGCCTTTATGGCGCGGGGGCAGCGATGAAAACAAGGGCGCTCAAGCCGGAGGACCGCGCGGCATGGGGCAGGCTCTGGAAGGGCTATCTGGACTTTTACGAAACCGAACTGCCCCCCGAAATGTATGACATCGCTTTTAACCGGATGCTCTCGGGCGATGCGCACGAATTCCACGGGCTGGTGGCCGAAAGGGACGGCACGCTGATCGGCCTTGCGCATTATCTGTTTCACCGCCACGGCTGGAAGCCGGAGCCGGTGGTATATTTGCAAGACCTGTATGTGAGCCGCGCAGCGCGGGGCAGCGGCGCGGGGCGGGCCTTGATCGAGGCGGTCTATCAAGCCGCAGATGCGGCAGGCAGCCCTGCGGTCTATTGGATGACGCAGGATTCAAACAAAAGCGGCAGGCGGCTCTATGATCGTGTGGGCAGCCTGACACCGTTTATCAAATATCAACGCTAGAAAAACGCAGTGCGGGTATTAACGCCCCATCGACGCCCCAACACAAGCGAGGCAGGAAATGATCAAAAACATATTTGTCTCGGGGCTGGCCGCGCTGGCCGTAGCAGGCTGCACGGGCGCGCCGGTCGGGGTTGGCACCCCTGCGGGCAGCGGGGTGGCGCGCTCGAATGCGATCATCGCCGAAGAGTTCATCTCGCTGGTATTCGAGACCGAAGGCGGCGTGCGCATTCCGCGTTTGCTGAAATATGACGGGCCGGTGCGGGTCTCGCTGGACCCTGCATTGGCGGCCTATCGTGGTGATCTGCAATCGGTGCTGGCGGGAATGCGGCAAAAATCCGGCATCGATATAGCGCTGGCCGACGGGGCGGCGCAAATCCGTGTCCTGCAGGTGCCGGCTGCGGCCTTGCGGCGGGCCTATCCTACGGCAGCCTGTGTGGTGGTGCCTGCGGTTTCCAGCTTTGCGCAATTCCGGCAGCGGCAGTTTCCGCTTTGGTCAAGGCAGAGCGCGCTCACCGGCGCAGCGGTTTTTATCCCCGATAATGCCCCGCCCTATATTGTGCGTGCCTGCCTGAACGAGGAGATCGCGCAGGCGCTGGGGCCGGTAAACGATCTTTACCGGATATCGGACACGGTATTTAACGATGATAATGTTTTTAATACCCTGACGAATTATGACCATCTGGTCCTGCGGCTGCTTTATAGCCCCGAGCTGCAAACCGGCATGGGGCAAGCAGCGGTGCGCGCGCGGCTTCCGGCGCTTTTGGCGCGGCTTAATCCGGACGGGGCGGGGAATGGCCGCCTGCCTCCGGCGGATCGCCGCTGGCAAAACCTGATCGAAACCGCGATGAACATCACCAATCCCCGCCCCGTCCGGCTGGCCGCTGCCGCGCAGGCGGTGCAGCGCGCCCGCCCGATGCAGGATAGCCGGCTGATCCATTCATTGCTGATCTATGGCCGGCTAAGCCTGCAAAGCCGGCCAGATCTTGCGGCACCGGCTTTTGAGGAATCCTATAGCCTCGCCCGGCGCTTGCTGGGGCCGGATAACCTGCGCACCGCACTGGCCGGCCTGCATATGGCAGCCGTGGCCATTTCGGCAGGCCGATACGAGGATGCCCTGTCCTTTGCCAACCCTGCCTTGAATACCGCGCGGCGCTATAAGGATCCGGTTATGCTGGCGGGGCTGCAAGGCATTCGGGCCCTGGCGCTATCCCGCCTCGGACAAAATCGCGCGGCGCAAGCGGCACAGCTTGATAGCCAGCAACAGGCGCGCTATGCCTTTGGCAATAACGCCGCCCAGATCGCAACCGCCCAGGCCCAGATCGAAGGGCTCTTGCCCGCCAACCCACCAGCCAACCCCTAGGAACCTACATGCTCTATCTTATCGCTTTCATCATCGGCCTCGCCCTTGGCTGGTATACCGCCAGCAAAAAGGGCGGCAATCTGGCCGACAAGCTGCAATACGGCTTTATATTCGGTGCCCTCGCTATGATCCTGCTGATGTTCGGCATCCTGATCCTTGGATATATTTTGCTATAGCCATGTTTTTACGCTTCTTTGAAAATCTGAGGGCGGCGGATATTCCGGTATCCCTGCGCGAATTCCTCGGTTTTCTGGAAGCGCTGAAGGCGCAGGCCGTGATCTATGATGTGGAAGGGTTTTATTACCTCGCCCGCCTGACCATGGTAAAAGACGAGCGGTTTCTCGACCGCTTCGATGTCGCTTTTGCGCAAACATTTGACGGGGTCGAGGCCGCCACTTTGGCCGAGATCATGGAAAAGGTGGATATCCCCGAAGAATGGCTGCTCAAAATGGCCGAAAAATCCATGAGCGCCGAGGAGATGGCCAAGATCGAAAGCCTTGGTGGATTCGAGGCCCTGATGGAGACCCTGAAACAGCGCCTCAAAGAGCAGGAAAAGCGGCATCAGGGCGGCAGCAAATGGATCGGCACGGCAGGCACCTCGCCTTTTGGCGCTTATGGCTATAACCCCGAAGGCATCCGCATTGGCCAGCATGAAAGCCGCCATCGCCGCGCGGTAAAGGTCTGGGACAAGCGCGAATTCAAAAACCTCGATGACAATGTCGAACTTGGCACGCGCAATATCAAAATGGCGCTCAAACGCCTGCGCAGCTGGGCGCGCCAAGGGGCCGCCGACGAGCTGGATCTGGAGGGCACCATAAAAGCCACCGCCGAGCATGGCTATCTGGATGTGCAAACCCGCCCCGAGCGCCGCAATGCCGTGAAGGTATTGCTGTTTCTGGATGTGGGCGGCTCGATGGATGATCACATCGCCATGGTCGAAACGCTTTTTTCCGCCGCCAAGGCCGAATTCAAGCATATGGAATATTTCTATTTCCATAATTGCCTCTATGAGGGATTGTGGAAAGACAATGCCCGCCGCTGGAACGAGCAGATGCCGACATGGGATGTGCTGCATACCTATGGCTCTGATTACAAATGCATTTTTGTCGGGGATGCCTCGATGTCTCCCTATGAGGTGGCTTATATTGGCGGCGCGAACGAGCATTATAACAAAGAAGCCGGCAGCACATGGCTTTCGCGCGCCCGCGAGCAATGGCCGGACCATATCTGGATCAACCCCGTGCCCGAAGACGAGTGGCAATACACCCATTCCATCGGCATGATCCGCGAGATATTCGAAGATCGCATGGTGCCGATGACGCTGGAAGGGCTGGAGCGCGGCATGAAGGCCTTGGGCCGATGAGCAACGCGCCGGTTTTTCATATCGATCTGCCCGCCTTTCGCGAGGATCCCTATCCGCAGCTCAAGGAAATGCGCGCCGCATCCCCGATTGCCTTTGTGCCGGAGCTGGGCCGCACCTTGCTGACACGGCTCGATGATATCAAAGCCGCCGAGCCAAATATCGCCAGCTTTTCATCCTGCCAGCCCGAAGGGCTGATGACGGTGCTGATGGGAGAAAACATGATGCGCAAGGATGGCGCGGCGCATGCGCAGGAGCGCAAGGCGATTTTTCCCACCGTTTCGCCCCGCACGGTGCGCGACCATTGGAAAGCCCGGTTTGAAGCGGCCGCGGATGCCATTCTGGACGAGATCACCCCGCTGGGCACGGGCGATTTATTTATGCTTTATGCCACGCGGCTTTCGGGCGAGGCCTTGCGGATAATCACGGGGGTTGATCTGAGCTGGCAAGAGATGGACAGCACCAGCCAAGCCATGATTGACGGCATTTCCAACTACGCGGGCAACCCCGAGATCGAGGCCGCCTGCCACCGCGCCACCGCGCAAATAGACGCGGCAATCACCAAAGCCCTGCCCCGGGCCGAGGGCTTTAGCCTGCTGGCCAGCATGCGTGCGGCGGGGTTGCCCGAAGCGGCGATCCGCGCCAATATCAAGCTGGCGATTTCCGGCGGACAAAACGAGCCGCGCGATGTGATTGCCGGCATCATATGGGCCTTGCTCAGCCACCGCGAACAATTCGAAAGCGTGCTGGCGGGCAATGTGGGCTGGCCGCAGGTGATGGAAGAATATGTGCGCTGGCTCGCCCCCATTGGCATGTCTCCCCGCCGGATCAATGCGCCAACCACGCTGGGCGGGGTGGATTTCGCCACGGGGGAAAATATTTTCCTGATGTTCAACTCGGCCAACCACGACGAAAAATATTTTATAGCCCCCGAGAATTTTGACATCGGCAGAGACGCAGGCAAGCATATCGCCTTTGGCGCAGGCCCGCATTTTTGCGCCGGCGCCTGGGCGGCAAAGGCGCTGGTGGCGGAAGTGGCGCTGCCAAAGCTGTTTGCGCGTTTCACGCCCCGCCTGACCAAGGATCCGGTGCGTGTGGGGGGCTGGGCCTTTCGCGGGGTGCTGAACCTGCCTTGTAAATGGTAGCCATAGCTATATATTTGCCAAACGCGACGGGAGCCGGATATGAAAACTCTGAAATACCTTTGGCAAACCCACCGATACCTGCTGCTGGGATTTTTGCTGGCCACGCTGCTCACTCTGGTTTTCCTCACCAGATTCCTGTTTTCGATTATATATTGGAACGGACATCAGGATGTGGTGATCGAAAAATGGATGCCGGTGGGCTATATCGCCCGCTCTTATGATGTGGACCGGGATTGGCTGATGCTGCAAACCGGCCTGCCCGAAGGGGAGTTCCATCCGCGCCTTTCCATTCAGGACGCCGCCGAAAAGGCCGGTATCAGCTATAACGAGATGCGGGGGCGGCTATTGATGGCCATTGATGCGCAGCGCGGCCAATGACCGATCTACTGCTCGATCTCGTTACGCAATACGGGCTGGTTATCCTTGCCGGAACCATATTTCTGGCCGCCCTTGGTGCGCCGGTGCCCGGCACCGTTTTATTAGTGCTGAGCGGGGCCTTTGCCGCATCCGGAGATATGAATCCGGTTCTGGTTGTGCTTACCGCGTTTGTGGCGGCGGTTGCCGGAGATATCAGCGGCTATGCTATCGGCTATAAGGGCGGCGCGTGGCTGCAAGGCAAGCTAAGCAGCGCAGGCCTTGGCGCGCAGATCGGCAAAGCCGAAGGCTTTATGGCGAAATGGGGCGGGCCGGGGGTGTTTTTCAGCCGCTGGCTGGTGGCTCCGATCGGGCCTGCCCTGAATTATGTGGCGGGTATCGGGCGCTTCAGCTGGCCGCGCTTTCTGTTCTGGGATATTCTCGGCGAGCTGGTCTGGGTAGGGCTGTATGTCGGCATCGGCATGCTGTTTTCCGCCTCGGCGCTGGCGCTGGTGGATATGATCGCTTCTGCGAGCTGGGTGATTATCGGTGCTTTGGGGATGTATTTTATGGGCAAACGCCTGATAAATGCCGCAAGAAAGGCTGGGAAAGCCGCCGCTTAATCCCTATATTGGCCCTATGTTACGCTATTCCCCCTTTCTGCTGGCGCTGCTCGTTGGCTATCTTACCTACAGGTTTTCCGCATGGAGAACCAAAAAGGAACTATCCGCCAATTCCACCCCGCTCGATGATCCCGCCCTGCTCGGGGTGTTGCGAGATATGGCCAAGGCGCTGGATATCCCGAAGGTCCGGGTCTTTGTTTATGAAATCGAGCCGGTCAATGGCCTTGCCGCGCCGGATGGCCGGATATTCATCACCCGCGGCCTGCTCAATAAATACAAATCCGGTGAAATCAGCACCGCCGAGCTGGCTTCGGTGATAGCCCATGAGCTGGGGCATATCGCGCTTGGCCATAGCTCTCGCCGGATGATCGATTTTTCGGGCCAGAACCTGCTTCGCATGCTGCTGATGGGGGTGTTTGGCCGTTATCTGCCAGTGGTTGGCGGCTATTTGGCCAATTTTGTCATAAACCTTCTATCCGCTTCGCTTTCACGCAAGGACGAATACGAGGCCGATGCTTATGGTGCTGCGCTTTTGCTGAAATCCGGCATCGGGCTATCGGCGCAAATCGGCATGTTTCACAAGCTGGAAAGCTGGGGCAAAGCCCAGCGCGGCACACCGGCCTGGCTGATGAGCCACCCGGATACCAAGCTGCGCATCGCCGCGATTGAAAAGCTCAAGGCCAGCTGGGAAAGCTGAACGGGCCAGGCTCTTGTTGAATTCACCGGTCA
>JALSHK010000449.1 GCA_026982275.1 Paracoccaceae bacterium
CTTGAAAAACGCGATTACAGCCGCGCCACCACCAGCCAGAAATGCGTGCGCGCGGGGGGCAAGCATAATGACCTTGATAATGTCGGCTATACCGCGCGGCACCTGACATTTTTCGAAATGCTCGGCAATTTCAGCTTTGGCGACTATTTCAAGGAAGACGCGATCCCCTATGCGTGGGATCTGCTGACCAAGGATTTCGGCATTGATAAATCCAGGCTCCTCGTCACCGTTTACCATACCGATGACGAGGCCGCCGATATCTGGAAAAAGCATGCAGGCCTTTCGGATGACCGCATTATCCGCATCGCGACGGATGATAATTTCTGGTCGATGGGCGCCACCGGCCCTTGCGGCCCCTGCACCGAGATTTTCTATGACCATGGCGACCATATCTGGGGCGGCCCGCCCGGATCGCCCGAGGAAGACGGCGACCGGTTTATCGAGATCTGGAACCTCGTTTTCATGCAATATGACCAGCAGGAAGACGGCACGCGGCTGGATCTGCCCAAGCCCAGCATCGATACCGGCATGGGGCTGGAGCGCATCAGCTCGCTTTTGCAAGGCTCCAACGATGTCTATGATACCGATCTGATGCGCAGCCTGATCGAGGCCTCGGCCCATGCCACCAATTCCGAGCCGGACGGGGCGGGCAATGTGCATCACCGTGTGATTGCCGACCATCTGCGCTCCACGTCTTTTCTGATCGCCGAGGGGGTGCTGCCCGGCAATGAAGGCCGCGGCTATGTGCTGCGCCGGATTATGCGCCGCGCCATGCGCCACGCGCATTTGCTGGGGGCGAAAGATCCGGTGATGCACCGTTTGGTGCCCGAGCTGGTGGCACAAATGGGGCAGGCCTTTCCCGAGCTTGGCCGCGCGCAATCCATGATCGAGGAAACGCTGGAGCTGGAAGAAACCCGCTTCAAAACCACGCTGGAGCGCGGGCTGAAATTGCTGGACGGGGAGCTGGACAAGCTGGCCGATGGAGCGCCGCTACCCGGCGAAACCGCCTTCAAGCTTTATGATACCTATGGTTTCCCTCTGGACCTGACCCAAGATGCGCTGCGCGAAAAGAACCGCAGCGTGGATACGGCTGGTTTTGACGTGGCCATGGCCGAGCAAAAAGCCAAGGCCCGCGCTGCCTGGACCGGCTCTGGCGAGGCGGCGGATGAAACCGTGTGGTTTGATGTGGTTGACAAGCACGGCCCGTCGGAATTCATCGGCTATATCGAGGAAGAGGCCGAGGGCCGTATCGTGGCGCTGGTGGTGGATGGCGAGGCCGTGGAATCCGCCAAGGGCGAGGTGCAGATCGCGTTGAACCAGACGCCATTTTATGCCGAAAGCGGCGGGCAGGTGGGCGATGAGGGGATTATCCTCACCGAAACCGGCAAGGCGAGCATCACGGATGTGAGGAAAAAAGCCGGTGTGTTTGTGCATTTTGGCAAAGTGACCGAGGGCGAAATCAGCCTTGGGCAGGCCGCCGAACTGAAGGTGGACCACCTCAACCGCCGCGCCATTCGCGCCAATCACTCCGCCACCCATCTGCTGAACGAGGCCCTGCGCAATGTGCTGGGCAGCCATGTGGCGCAGCGCGGATCCTTGAACTCCGCCAACCGTTTGCGCTTTGATTTTAGCCATGCCAAGGCGATGAGCAAAGGCGAGCTGGCCGAGGTGGAGATGGAAGTGAACCGCTATATCCGGCAAAACAGCCGTGTCGAAACCCGGATCATGACGCCGGATGCCGCGCGCGAGCTGGGCGCACAGGCGCTGTTTGGCGAAAAATACGGCGACGAGGTGCGGGTGGTGTCGATGGGAGAGCTGGAAGGCTCGAACAAGGGTATGGATGGTAAAACCTATTCTCTGGAGCTGTGCGGGGGCACCCATGTGTCGCGGCTGGGCGAGATCGGCTTGTTCAAGCTGGTGTCGGAAGGCGCTTCGGCCAGCGGCGTGCGCCGGATCGAGGGGCTGACAGGGGCGGGGGCGATGGCCTATATCGCCATGAATGACAGCCACCTTGCGCAGGCCGCCGCCGCGATGAAAACCACGGCTGATCAACTGCCCACGCGGATCAAAGCCTTGCTGGACGAGCGCAAGCAGATGCAAAACGAGCTGGCGAATTTTCGCAAGCAGATGGCGATGGCCGGTTCGGGGCAGGCCGAGGTCAGCGTGCAGAATATCAATGGCACGCCGTTTTTGGCGCAAAAGCTAAGCGGGGTTTCGGGCAAGGATTTGCGCGGGATGATTGACGAGCATAAAAAGCGCCTCGGCAAGGGGGTTGTGCTGCTCATTGCCGATACCGGTGATCGCGCCGCGATTGCTTGCGGGGTGACCGGGGGGCTGGCAGTGTCGGCGGTGGATATCGTGCGCATTGCAGCGGAAAAGCTTGGCGGCAAGGGCGGCGGCGGGCGGCCGGATATGGCGCAAGCCGGTGGTGCGAGTGCTGAAAATGCAGATGAGGCCATTCAGGCCGTAATTGAAATGCTGGAGGCTTGAATGGCTGTATATGCAATGGTTCATATTGATGTAACGGATGCGGATGAATACGCAAAATATGCGGCCATTGCAGGCCCTGCGGTGGTGAAATATGGCGGTGAATTCCTCGCGCGGGGCGGTGAATGCCTGCATATGGAAGGGCAGGGGCGGGCGCGCAATGTGATCATCCGCTTTGCGGATTGGGACACGGCCAAGGCGTTTTATGCCAGCCCTGAATATCAAGAGGCGCTCAGCTATGGCCTGCCCGCAGCTTCGCGCGAATATACATTTGTAGAGGGGGTTTAGATGGCGGCCTATATCATCGCGCGTATCGAGGTGACCAACCTTGAGGCTTATAAAGCCTATGCCGCCAAAACACCGGAGCTTGCCGAAAGTTTTGGCGGAAAATTTCTTGTAAAAGCAGGCGTTTACGAGCAGATCGAGGGTAGCGGCCCTGATCGGCATGTGGTGATTGAAATGCCGGATATGGCTACAGCCAGAGCATTTTACAATAGCCCTGAATATCAGAAAATCCTGCCGATAGCGCTGGGGAACTCGACCCGCGATCTGGTAATTGTCGAGGGTGTTTAATGGTTGCTCTTTTTTTGAGATCAGATGGATGGACTTCCCGCTTGAATGAGCGGCGACACACCGGATATGAACAAAAATCCGGCGCTATCTTGAGCCAGAGGCTATTGATTATTACTTTTACCTGATCCCTTGCCCAGACCAGATCAGCATCATAGATGCCGTAAAGTCAATTATACTCAAGGCTTTCCATGCCCTCGAACGGGCGGAAGCTGTCGGTGCGGGCATTGTTCCACGGCACGCGGTAGGATTCCGAGAAAATTTCAACCTCGTCATCAATCAGCGCTCCGGGCTTCATTTTCAGATATATCCGTGCGCCAGAGATGGTCTCGCCATTTTTTTGCCGGATCATCAAGTGCTTTGGCTGTAGTTCTTCTGGTCCGCTCAGGCCGGCAGAGCCGATCATTTCGGCCACGGCTTTCAGGGTGTTTTTATGAAAATTTGCCACGCGCCTTGATTTGCTCTCCACATCCAGCGCCCGCTGGCGCAGCTTGTCCTGGGTGGTGATGCCGACAGGGCAGTGATTGGTGTGGCAGGCTTGGGCCTGAACGCAACCGATCGAAAACATAAATCCGCGCGCCGAGTTCACCCAATCCGCCCCGAGTGCAAAGGTGCGGGCGATATCATAGGCCGTAACAAGCTTCCCCGCCGCGCCGATTTTTATCTGGTCTCGCAGGCCGGCTCCTACGAGGGTATTCACGACAAATGTCAGCCCTTCGACCAATGGCATGCCGATATGGTTGGCAAATTCAAGCGGAGCTGCGCCGGTGCCGCCTTCCTTGCCATCTACAACGATGAAATCGGGCACAATCCCCGTTTCCAGCATGGCTTTTACGATACACATAAATTCACGCCGGTGACCGACGCATAGCTTGAAACCCACCGGCTTTCCTCCCGAAAGATCACGCAATTCCTGAAGGAAACGAACAAATTCGAGGGGCGTGCCGAATTTGGAGTGGGTTGCAGGGGATAGGCAATCCTTATCCATCGCAATGCCGCGTGCCTCGGCGATTTCGGGTGAGATTTTGCTGGCTGGCAGCATGCCTCCATGGCCGGGCTTGGCCCCCTGGGAAAGCTTTACCTCGATCATCTTGACCTGTGGATCCCTGGCCTGGAATTCGAATTTTTCGGCGCTGAAGGTGCCATCCTCGTTGCGACAGCCATAATAGCCCGAGCCGATTTCATAAATCAGGTCTCCGCCGCCTTCGCGGTGATAGCGGCTAATGCCGCCTTCGCCGGTATCATGGGCAAAACCACCCATTTTCGCGCCCTTGTTGAGGGCCAGAATTGCATTGGCTGAAAGCGCGCCAAAGCTCATGGCCGAGATATTGAAAATCGAGGCATCATAAGGCTGTTTGCAGGCGGCATTGCCGATTTTGACCCGGCAATCCCATGGCAGATCGCTGCGCGCCAATACCGAATGCGTCATCCAGCTATAGCCCGCGGCATAAACATCTACACGGGTGCCAAAAGGGCGCTTGTCCTCCACACCTTTGGAGCGCTGGTAGACAAGGGAGCGATCATCGCGCGAAAACGGCTCTTTGTCGCTATCGCTCTCCATCAGGTATTGCCGGATTTCCGGACGGATGCTTTCCAGTATCCAGCGCAGATTGCCCAACACGGGATAGTTGCGTAAAATTGCATGCCGCTTTTGTCGCAGATCACGAATGCCGACCAGCATGAAAAAACCGAAAAACAAAAAAGCGATCCAGAACCAGGAGGATAACATTACAAGAACAAGGCTGATCAGGGTAAACGCAACGGCGAGGGCGAAGGTGGTATAGCGGATCATGGCTGGGCCTGTATTGTGGAATCAGAATCTGGGCTGTCTGAGCGAGGATTATAAAAACATATGTATATCATGTGAACAACGCGGGAATTTGCTATTTGCGAAAATAAATGTGGCAGAGTTTTGCGCAGCAAAGCTGTTTTCCATTGCCCCAAAGGGCAAATTAGGCCATTTTGCAAACCATACAAAAACAGGAGAATCGATGCCATGCCGGATGGGGAAATGATCACCAAACCGCTATATAAACGTGTGCTCATCAAAATTTCGGGCGAAGCTCTGATGGGAGATACACAATTCGGCCTGCATCCTCCCACAGTTGAGCGCATAGCGGGCGAGATCAAGAAGGTGCATGATACCGGTGTCGAGATCTGCCTTGTGATTGGTGGCGGCAATATTTTTCGTGGCATGGCGGGCAGCGCGCAGGGGATGGAGCGCACCACGGCGGATTATATGGGCATGCTGGGCACTATCATGAATGCGCTTGGCATGCAGGGTGCGCTGGAAGCGCTTGGGGTTTTTACCCGTGTCATATCGGCTATTCCGATGGATCAGGTCTGCGAGCCGTATATCCGTCGCCGCGCGGTGCGCCACCTTGAAAAAGGGCGGGTTTGTATTTTTGCCGCCGGCACCGGCAATCCGTATTTCACAACCGACACGGCCGCCACATTGCGCGCTTCGGAAATGTCGTGTGATGCGATGTATAAGGGCACGCAGGTGGACGGGATTTATGATAGTGATCCTAAAACAAACCCGGATGCCAAACGCTATGAGCAGGTTACCTATGACGAGGTTTTGCAGAAAAACCTGAAGGTCATGGACGCTTCCGCGATCGCTTTGGCGCGGGATAACCGGATGCCGATCATCCTGTTTGATCTGAACGCCCCCGAAGGGCTGGTTGGAATTTTGTCTGGCCAAGGCAACTTTACCACCGTAATACCGAGCTAAAAGGAGAAAGCCATGTCCGATGATATAGAAATTGATATTGATAGTCTGGTTGAGCGCATGGAAGGGGCGCTGTCTGCGATGCGGCGGGATTTCACCACCCTGCGCACCGGGCGGGCCTCGGCTTCGATGCTGGATGCGGTGCATGTAGAGGCTTACGGTTCTCGCACCCCGATCAATCAGGTGGCTACGGTGAATGTGCCCGAGCCGCGTATGGTGACGGTGAATGTATGGGATAAAACCATGGTTGAAGCCGTGGATAAAGCCATTCGCACCTCGGGCCTTGGGCTGAATCCTGTAATGGACGGCACCATTTTGCGCCTGCCCATTCCCGAGCTGAACGAGGAGAGGCGAAAGGAAATGGCGAAGCTTCTGGGGCAATATGCAGAAAATGCCAAGATATCGGTGCGCAATGTGCGCCGTGATGGCATGGACCAGATCAAAAAAGCCAAGGCGGACGGTATGTCGGAAGATGACCAGAAGGTCTGGCAGGACGAAATCCAGGATATCACCGATGCGGCGATCAAGAAGATCGATGCTGCGCTTGAGGCCAAGCAAGCCGAGATTATGCAGGTATAGATGCAAGACGCACCCGCTCCTGTTCCTGACCCAGCCCCGCCTGTTTCCAGATTCGGGGATCTGGTTGTGCGGGTAATCTCGGCGCTGGTCATGGCGGCGATTGCCGGTATCGTGTTTTATAAGGGCGGCGAATATGTCGTGGCGCTTATGGCGGTTGCGGGGGGGCTTATGGCTTGGGAGTTCCGCAGGTTGATCCTGCCTGATGCCCGCACCGGCGATATTGGCCTTTGGATAATGGTGGCAGGCATTACCGGGGCGGTAATTGCCGCGAATCTTTTCGGCTTTTATGCCGCCTTGCTTGTGATTGCGCTGGCTTCGGCAATTCTGTTCCAGATACGGCATAAACGTCCGGTCTGGATCGGGCTGGGCATGCTCTATATTGCCGTGCCGGTCGCAGGTTTGGTGGTGCTGCGCAACGAGCAGGGGCTTGGAGCTGTTTTGTGGCTGGTCGGGGTCGTGATTGCCTCGGATGTCGGGGGCTATTTTGCCGGTCGTATTTTTGGCGGCCCTAAATTATGGCCTGCGATCTCTCCCAAAAAAACATGGTCCGGCACGCTGGGTGGCTGGGTTCTTGCGATCGGGGTCGGGTTTATTTACTGGCTCTCTGGCGGAGATATCTTCTTCTTTGCCGCGCTTGCGTTTTCTGTGTTGCTGGCGATGGCGGCACAGGCCGGAGACCTGTTTGAAAGCTGGCTGAAACGCAAGGCCGGGATCAAGGATTCCAGCGGGCTCATTCCGGGTCATGGTGGCTTGCTGGACCGCTTTGACGGGCTGCTGGCCGCGACCGGTCTTTATATTATTCTGTATTTGTTTCGGGCGATCTAGATGCGGCGGAAGATCAGCATTTTCGGGGCTACCGGCTCCATCGGCACCAATACGCTGGACCTGATCCGCAGGGATAAATCCGCTTATGATGTCGTTGCGCTGAGCGGGGCGGCGAATATTGCACTTCTGGCGGCGCTGGCGAAAGAATTCAATGCCGAAATAGCCATTACCGCCGATGAACACCGGCTGGAGGATTTGCGCGCGGCGCTGCAAGGCAGCGGTGTCAAGGCTGCGGCGGGGGCAGATGCGATAGCCGAGGCCGCCGCACGCAAGGTAGATTGGGGCATGTCGGCGATTGTCGGAGCGGCGGGGCTGCGGGCTTCTATAGGGCTGGCGGGGCATGGCGGGGTTCTGGCGCTGGCCAATAAGGAAAGCCTGGTTTGCGCGGGGGATCTTTTGCTGGCCGAATGCGCGGCCAGCGGCACCAGGCTTTTGCCGGTAGATAGCGAGCATTCCGCGCTGTATCAGGCGCTGAATGGTGAAAGCCCGAAAGCGGTGCGGCGGTTGATTCTTACTGCCTCGGGCGGGCCATTCAAGGATTTCACACCAGACCAGATGCGTAGCGTCACTCCCGAGCAAGCGGTGCGGCATCCGAAATGGAATATGGGGCAGCGGATATCGGTCGACTCGGCTTCCATGTTTAACAAGGCGTTGGAAGTTATTGAAGCAAAATATCTTTTTGATTGCTTGCCCGAGCAAATCGAGGTTGTCGTGCATCCGCAGGCGATCGTGCATTCGATGGTGGAATATATCGATCACAGCATCCTGGCCCAGATGGGCAGCCCGGATATGCGCGGGGCAATCGGCTATGCGCTGCATTGGCCTGCGCGCAGGGCGAATCCGATCAAACCGCTGGATTTCCGCCAAATGGGCGCGCTTGCCTTTTCCGGCCCCGACGAGACCCGCTTTCCGGCCCTGCGGCTGGCGCGCGAGGTGCTGAATATGGGCGGCCATGCCGGCGCGATTTTCAACGGCGCGAAGGAAGCGGCCCTTGATGCCTTTCTGGCACGGCGCATCGGCTTTCTGGATATGGCGGCGCTGGTTGAAATCACCCTGAAAGACCCCCACCTAATAGCGGTTCGCGATTCTCCGCAAACCACACTGAAAAATGTGCTGGCTGCCGACAAAGCCGCCCGCGCGCATCTGAACGCTCAAATCTGAGGAGCTGCCCATGGATTGGCTAGCCAATATTCCCTATATCGGAGGCCCCGTCCTCACGCTTCTGGCATTTATTGTTCTTATGGGCATTGTGGTCGCGATCCATGAATACGGGCATTATATCGTCGGGCGCTGGTGCGGTATTCATTCAGAGGTGTTTTCGCTCGGGTTCGGGCCGGTTGTCTGGTCCCGCATGGACAGGCGCGGCACCAAATGGCAGGTCGCGGCGATTCCGCTGGGGGGGTATGTCAAATTTCTGGGCGATCGGGATGCGGCCAGCTCGGGCGCTTCGGAAGCGCTCGGGGGCATGGCGGAATATGATTTCCGACGGAGCTTTCCTGCAGCCAGTGTCTGGCGGCGCTCACTTACAGTGCTGGCCGGGCCGGTGGCGAATTTTATTCTGTCACTGGTAATATTTACCGGCCTAGTGTTGTGGCAGGGAGAGGCGCTGGAGCAGCCGACCATTGGCGAGATTACCGCGCTTCCCTATGAAAACCCGATGCAGCCCGGCGATGTAATTGTGGCAATAGAAGGTCAGCCGGTGGCAAATTATACCGACCTGTTCAACGCCGCTGAAGGGCTGGATCCGGCACGCAATGTCGAGATTCAGGTATTGCGCGGCGAACGGCGAATGAATCTCAGCGTGCCCTATTTTTTCATCCCGCTGGTTGCGGGGGTCGAGCCGCTGGGCGCGGCGGATCGTGCGGGTTTGCTGGCGGGGGATGTGGTGCTGGAGGCCGATGGCGTGCCTCTGGAGAGCTTCTCTGCGCTGCGTGAAAAGGTCGAGGCTTCGGAAGATGCCGAGGTGGCCCTCAAGATCTGGCGTGGCGGAGAAACCCTTACCCTGCGACTGACCCCGGAATTGAGGGATTTTCCTGACGGGGAGGGCGGTTTTGTCCAGCGGGTAATGATCGGGGTTTACGGGCAGTATTATTTTTCGCCAGCTACACAAACACCTTCGGTATTTACCGCAATCGACTATGCCGCACAGCGGGTTTACGGGGTTATGGCCTCATCGCTTAGCGGGCTCAAGCATATGATCTTGGGTAATATTTCTGTTAATAACCTGCAAGGTCCGATCGGCATTGCCCAGATATCCGGCGCAACGGCGCAGAGCGGCTTTGCCAGCTTCATTACCCTGATCGCCGTGATCTCTACGGCGATCGGCCTGCTGAACCTGTTTCCTATTCCGGTGCTGGATGGCGGCCATCTTGTCTCTTACGCTTACGAGGCATTGCGCGGTAAGCCGCCGAATCCGCGTTTCATGCAATCTGTGATGGCTGTGGGCCTTGTCTTAATTCTATCCATGATGCTGCTTGCATCCTATAATGACATTATGCGACTTTAATGTTCATGTGATACTTTAACCGGATTCG
>JALSHK010000450.1 GCA_026982275.1 Paracoccaceae bacterium
GAGATCAAATACGGGGCCAAGCTGACGGTGCGCGAGGGGCAAGCGGCAGTTTTCATCCATGAAGGCCAGCTTGCGGATGTGTTTTCGCCCGGCATGTATATGCTGGAAACCAACAACATGCCGGTGATGACCACGCTGCAAAACTGGGATCACGGTTTTCAAAGCCCGTTCAAATCCGAGATCTATTTTATTAACACCACCCGCTTTCAGGATCTGAAATGGGGCACAAAAAATCCGATCATGTGTCGCGATCCGGAATTCGGCGTGGTGCGCATTCGGGCCTTTGGCACCTATACCATCCGCGTGTCCGATCCGGCGGTATTCATGCGCGAGATCGTGGGCACGGACGGCGAATTCACCACTGACGAAATCAGCAGCCAGATCCGCAATCTGATCGTGCCACGTTTTACCAATGTGGTGGCGGGCAGCAAGATTCCGGTGCTGGATATGGCCGCCAATATGGAAAGCCTGAGCCAGATCATCGAGGAGCAGGTCTCGCCGCAACTGGCGGATTACGGCTTGGAAATGCCGGTATTTTTGATCGAAAATATCTCGCTTCCGGCTGCCGTGGAAGAGGCCATGGACAAGCGCACCAGCATGGGTGTGGTGGGTGATTTGCACAAATACACCCAGTTTGCCGCGGCCGAGGCCATGGGCGATGCCGCCAATAATCCCGATGGCGGCGGTGGTATGGGCGCAGGGCTTGGCATGGGTATGGGCATGGCCATGGCACAAAACATGGCCGGCAATATGGCCCAGCCTGCGGCACCGGCAGCCCCCCCCCCGCCACCGGTAGAAACCGTGTGGCATATTGCTGAAAACGGTGCCACCACCGGCCCGTTTTCCCGTGCAGCCCTTGGCCGTATGGCCGCCGAGGGTAAGCTCAAGCGGGATACCACCGTGTGGTCCGCCGGGCAGGATGGCTGGAAAAAAGCGGGCGATATAGCCGAGCTGGCACAGCTATTCAACACAGCACCTCCCCCACCGCCACCTCCTGCATAAGGGCTTGCAGCCCTTCCGATATTCCGCATACTGGCCCCGAATTATCTAGTTCGGGGCCTTTCCATGTCTGAAGATCGAATCGAAACCTCTGAAGATTTCCGCTTTCCCTGCCCTGAATGCGGCTCGGAAATGCGCTTTGATCCGGAGGTCAACAAGCTGAAATGCCCCTATTGCGGCCATGAGCAGGATTTTGACGGCGAGGGCCAGTCCGGCCTTGCCAATACCGAGCAGGATTTCAAAGCCGCGCTGGCCAATGATATTCCTGACGAGGATATAGAGGAAAACCGCGTAACCGATTGCAGCAATTGCGGTGCCCAGGTGGAATTTGAAGGCGATACCTATTCCAAAGACTGCCCTTTCTGCGCCAGCCCGATTGTGCTGGAGCCGCGCATGAGCAAGCAGATAAAGCCCAAAGGGGTGATCCCTTTTGTGCTATCGGAAGATAAAGCCCGCGACGAGATGACAAAATGGCTGGGCAAGCTATGGTTTGCCCCCAATAATCTTCAGGAATACGCCCGAAAAGGCCGAAAAATGCAGGGCATGTATGTGCCCTATTGGACCTATGATGCCCAATCCGAGAGCGATTATGTTGGCCAGCGCGGCACCTATTATTATGTAACCCAAACCTATACCACGACCGAAAACGGCAAGACCGTCACCAAAACCCGTCAGGTGAGAAAGACCAGATGGAGGCGGGTTTCCGGGCATGTTTCCAAATGGTTTGACGATATTCTGGTATTGGCCTCCAAAACCCTGCCCAAGCGCTTTACGGACAAGCTGACCCCATGGGATTTAAGCGCCCTGAAAGATTTCAGCCCGAATTACCTGGCCGGGCACAGCGCCGAGGCCTATTCTGTGGAGCTACGCGAGGGTTTTATCGAAGCCGAAGCCATAATGGAGCGCGAGATACGCGCGCTGGTAAAGCGGCAAATCGGCGGGGATGAACAGCGCATAGACGCACTCAATACTACCCTGAGCGCCATCACCTATAAGCACGTGCTACTGCCAATCTGGCTCGCCGCCTATAAATATCGGGGGAAAAGCTATCGATTTGTTGTGAACGGCCAGAGCGGGAAGGTGAAGGGCGAACGGCCCTGGTCGAAAATAAAAATCGCGCTGGCCGTTTTTGCAGGGGTTGTGATTGCTGCGGGGGGCGCGTGGATTATTCAGGCCTACAACTAAGCTGCGATCAGGTGTGCATAAGGCTAACTATTCACACGGCGGCACTCTTAAACCGCCTTATGCACACCATACTTATCCCGGAGAAATCGGGCTACATTAAGGTCAAATATGGCGATTTTGCGATATCTGAAGGCAAAGCGGAAATATTTGCGAAAATACGTGTGCATGCAGAGCCGGAATATTCACACGGCGGCACTGACTAAATTGCCCTGCATGCACGGCGGGAATATTGCACAAAACGAAATAAAAATGTGTAAAAAACCTTACAATAAATTTTCCTTTCCGGGTTTTTGTGAAATTATTGTGAATACATTTTGTGGCAGCTCTTCAAGTTGTTTCAAATGCTGGATAAAATCCTGCATTCCAATTTCTCGTGAGGGCTTGAGGAAACAACAATTCCCGTCACTTTTACGTTTCATTACGCAAAACCACACATTTTCTATCTTAAAGGGCGGTTCTTCTTTCGAATCGGTAATAAATTCTTACCTTTCAAAACCCGCCTTGAACTGACCCAGGGAAAACGGCGCGGAAGCCTCGGCTTCGCGAGGGGTAAGCAGCTTTTCCACATAGGCCTCCTGATTCCGGTCTCCATACCAGTTCAGACCGGGATAGCGCTCGGCATCGCGATCAAAAAGGATAAAAGCACAGCCCAGATAAAGCGCCAATTCATAACAATCAATAATGTCATCCGGATACACACCACCGGAAACCCTGCGCTCGTCCTCATCCCTGACATCGATAAACCAGCCAAAACTGCTACCCTTTACCGTGAATGGTAAAGAGCAGGGTTTGCCAACAAAAAAATTCAGGGAATCCTCGCCCATGCGCCTGCGGGTTTCATCGGTAAGATGGCCGGTTGAAATATCCAGCATGTTTTGCACAAATAGCGACATATCCGGCCCTGTATTCAATATCCTACCGCAGGATCGCCCAGGAGGGTAACTCCAAGGTTAAATTACCGCCCGGCATCACGGCCTATTTGCAAGCGATTTACCTCAAAACCGTGGCAAATTCCGGATGGGTGGCGGAAACCGGATTTTCGAGTTGACGCGCCCCATATTGCGCGGCAAGAGAAACCCATGATTATCTATAAAATCTTTCGCCAGGATGAATGGCAAGAGCTGCACGAAAAGGGCGAAACCCGTGGCGCACCTATCGATCTTGCCGATGGCTATGTGCATTTTTCCACCGCAGAACAGGCCGCCGAAACCGCCGAAAAATACTTTTCCGGCATTGACGGGCTGATGTTGCTCGCTGTAGATGCCGATAAATGCGCCGAGCTGAAATGGGAGCCTTCGCGTGGCGGCGCGCTTTTCCCCCATCTTTACCGCGCCTTGCGCCTGCCGGATATCCTTTGGGCCAAGCCGCTTCCCTGCGCGGGCGCGGGGCATATTTTTCCTGAAGGCATGTCATGAAGGCCACCTTGCAAAAGCTGGCGCTTCCGGCGTTGCATTTATTGCCGCCCGAAGCGGCGCATCGCCTCGCTATTCGCGGCTTGCAAATGGGGCTGTCTCCGATGCCCGGCCCGATTACCAGCCCGCGTCTGGCCTGTGATCTGGCGGGCATGCGCCTGCCCAACCCGATCGGTCTTGCCGCCGGTTTTGACAAAAACGCCGAAGCGGTATCGCCGCTATTGCGCTCGGGTTTCGGCTTTATCGAGGTGGGGGCTGCCACCCCCCTTGCCCAGCCCGGCAACCCAAGGCCGCGCCTTTTCCGCCTCACGCCCGATATGGCCGCGATCAATCGGTTCGGCTTTAACAATCAGGGCATGGCCGCCATTGCCGCCCGCCTTTCCCGCCCGCGCGAAGGCATTGTCGGCATCAATCTCGGGGCCAATAAAAACAGCAGCAACCGTGCCGGAGATTTTGCAAAAGTGCTGGCTGAAATCGGGCCGCATGTGGCTTTTGCAACCGTGAATGTCTCCTCGCCCAACACAGAAAAGCTGCGGGATCTGCAAGGCAAAGCCGCGCTCTCCGCCCTGCTTACCAGCGTGATGGAAGCCCGTGCAGATCTTGAAAATCCCGTTCCGGTATTTCTGAAAATCGCACCGGATTTGAGCGAGGCCGAACTGGAGGATATCGTCGAGGTTGCCTTTTTGACCGGCATTTCCGGCATTATCGCCACCAATACCACGCTGGCACGCAGCAATCTGAAGAGCGCGCTTGCCAAGGAGGCTGGCGGCCTGTCAGGGCAGCCGTTATTCGAGAAATCGACCCGTGTTCTGGCGCGGCTATCCAGCCTGACCGGGGGAAAGATTCCGCTGGTCGGGGTGGGTGGTGTCGGCTCTGCCATGCAGGCTTATGCCAAGATCAAGGCGGGGGCTTCAGCGATTCAGCTCTATACCGCGCTGGTATATGGCGGCATCACACTGGCTGCAAAAATCGCTGAAGATCTGGATCAATTACTGGCCAAAGACGGGTTTGACCACCTGTCTGACGCCATCGGCACTGAAAAGGATGAATTTTTATGAGCAAAACACAGATATGGCACAATCCGCGCTGTTCCAAATCAAGGCAAACGCTGGAATTGCTAAGGGCCAATAACATCGATCCCGAAATTGTGCTTTATAAAGACACCGCCCCGAGCGAGGCGGATATCCGCGCGGTGCTAAAAGCCCTTGGCAAGGCTCCGATCGAGCTAATTCGCAGGAATGACGCGGGCTTCAAGGCCCTGGGGCTGGCCAGCGATGCCGATGACGAGATCCTGATCAAAGCCATGTCGGCCCACCCCGGGATCATCGAACGTCCGGTTGTGCGTCATATGGGAAAAGCGGCGCTCGGGCGCCCGCCTGAAGATGTGCTGGAACTGTTCAAATAGCCGATCGTTCTGTGCTGGCTTCCAGTGCGGGATAA
Source organism: Paracoccaceae bacterium (assembly GCA_026982275.1). Lineage (GTDB taxonomy): Bacteria > Pseudomonadota > Alphaproteobacteria > Rhodobacterales > Rhodobacteraceae > UBA3077. Next base: position 5,037 of record JALSHK010000450.1, read on the forward strand.
TACCGCCACAAGGTCAGCGCCCGCACGATATCAAACAACATAAGCGCCAGCCATAACCCGTGATTACCCATCAGTGGAAACAGCAGCAGCAGCGCTCCGGCATAAAATACGGTTGATTGCAGCATCGCCAGCCGCATTTCGCGGGTTCGGGTTGCGCCGATAAACACCCCGTCAAACATCCAGCTGGGCAGGCCGATCAGCGGAAAGGCCGCCATCCACCAGATATAACGGAACGCCTCGGTTTGCACCGGCGCCGAGGTGGTCATGACGGCAATCAACCACGGCCCGAGCAAGGCAAAAAACATGGCCAGCAAAAACGCCGCTACCAGCGCCCATCCACTGGCCAGAAGCGCCGCCCGCCTTAGCGCCGCCCTGTCTCTTGCTCCCATAGCCCCTCCCACCAGCGTCTCTGCCGAAATGGCAAATCCATCCAGCGCATAGGCTGTGATTTCCACAAATTGCAACAATATCTGGTTGGCCGCGAGGGTCTCGTCTCCCAGCCCCGCTCCGAGAAACAAAAAGGTCATAAAACTGCCCATCAGCAATACCGAGCGGATCATGATATCACTATTCACCACCGCCATCCGCCGCAGCTTTGCCGGATCAAATATCCGCGCCCATTGCCGCCATTTATCCCCTTGAAAAGCACTCCGGCACAGATAAAGCCCCAGCGCCAGCCCGCTCCATTCCGCGATCAGCGTCGCCACCGCCACGCCCTCCACCCCGAAGCCAAGCCCGAGCACAAACCACAGGTCCAGCGCCACATTCACCCCGTTCATCCAGAGTTGCAAAATGAATACGGCTTTGGTTTTTTCCATGCCGATCAGCCAGCCGCTCAGCGCATAGATCGAGATCGCCGCCGGCGCGCCCCAAATCCGGATCTCCATGTAGCTTCGCGCCAGAGCCTCCACCTCTGCCGAAGCCGGAGACAGCCAGAAAGCGGCATAAAACAGCGGGATTTGCAGCCCGACCACCAACAGGCCCGCCACCGTGCCGATCATCATGCCGCGGCTCAGCAAGGCGCTCACCTCGCCCGGATTTCCGCCACCTCGCGCCTGCGCCACCAGCCCCGTGGTCCCCATGCGCAGAAAACCGAACAGCCAGTAAAGCGCCGAGAGGATCACCGCACCGATGCCCACCGCGCCAATCGGGGCCGCCAGCCCGAGCTGCCCGATCACCCCGGTATCCACCGCGCCCAAAATCGGCACGGTCGCATTGGAAAGCACAATCGGTATCGCAATGGTCAATACCCGCTTGTGGGTTACCTCGACATTCGCCACTTTGGCTCCTTTCTTACTCCACTATGATGTTTTCAAGAGCAGGCTAGGCTGTCATCCTGTGGATGCCAAGCCGAATATACCCCAGCCAAAAGCGACGCCATTTCAGCCCGGCGCGCAAAAAACGCTTAAACAAACGAACCCCGTCCGCGCCGAGGCGAAGCCGGGGCCATAGCGCCGCAGCGCATTTTGCCTCTGGCAAAATGCACCCCGCTCCGGCCTAATCCTCAGGCTGCGGCATTAAAAAATGTCCGGTGGCCTGCGCAAACAGCTTTGTTCGGTTATCCTGCCACGCCTCCACATGCACGCTGGCATAGCGTCTGCCGGAGCGATTCACCACCGCGCGTGCATAAGCATCGCGGGGCAGGCCCGAGCGCAGATAGTCAATGGTAAAATCAATAGTTTTCGGGATCACCTTCGGTCCCGTCGCTCCGGATTCAAACTGCGGCCAATAGATTTGCCACGCCAGCTCGATCTGCGCCGAAATTTCCAGAAAAGCTCCGACCGCGCCGCCATGCAAGGCCGGCAATATCGGATTGCCTACCAAATGTTTGCTATAGGGCAAGGTCGCGGTCAGTTCGTCTCCGCGCCGCTCGAAACCCACCCCCAAAAATCCGATATACGGAATTTCGGCCACCAAATCCTCCAGCGCCGCATCGCGCCGTTGTTTGATCACCTGCACCGGCTCGGGCTGTTTCATAGCTTAATCCCTTCCACCGTAAATGCTCCGGCGGCGGCGGCCACCGGCTCCTCGCCCTCGTCATAGGCCGTGGCCCGCACAAAAGCCACCGAACGCGTCACGCGATAACATTCCGCCTCGGCCCGCAGCCGCTGCCCCGGCGTGGCGGCGCGCATATAGTCTATTCGTAGATCAATCGTCGCCGTGCCGCCCGCGCTTTGGGGATGGCTCACCACCGCTGTGCCCATCGCGGTATCCAGCAATGCCGTAACCACCCCGCCATGCAGCACCCCGCTTGAAGGATCACCGATAAAGCGGGCATCAAAAGGCAGCGAAAGCTCGGCCTTGCCGGCCAGCACATGGTCGATGCGCATATCCAGCGCCATGGAATGGGGAATCGCCGCAATGAACTGTCGCGCGATTTTAGCCTTTTGCTCGGACATGGTCTTTCCTTTTTGCTGGCGCCAGCTTTGCCTGCAATCACGATCCGGGTCAATCTCTTCTCGCTACAGCTCCGGAACAATGCATTACGTTGACGTTAAGGTCAATTACCCCTTGACCTCACCCCGCTTAACCCTTACGTTAACGTCAATAGCAAGGGAGGTGCTTTATGAAAGATCAAACCTATACCATTGGCGAGATGTGTGACGCGTTCAGCGTCACCCCCCGCACCTTGCGGTTTTACGAATCCAAAGAGCTGTTATATCCGAGGCGCATCGGGCAAAAGCGGCTTTTCACCAAATCCGATCGCGCCCGGCTCAAGCTCATCCTGCAAGGCAAGCGCTTTGGTTTCAGCCTTGAGGAAATCCGGCAATTGCTGGAGCTGTACAATATAGACGATGCCCAGACCACCCAGCTCACCCGCACATACGAGCTGGGGGTGGAGCGTCTGGCCGCCATGAAGGCCCAGCGCGACGAACTGAACAATGCCATTGAAGATTTACACGAGCAGCTCGGCTGGGTGCAGGAAGCCCTCAGCGAGCGCGGCGTCAAAGCCGCTGCCGAATAGGAGAAAACGATGCCGATCTATACCCCCCCGCAAAAAGACATGGAATTCATACTGCACGATGTGCTGAAGGTTCATGAATCTGCCACACCGGGCTATGACGAGCTGGAGCGCGACTTCACCGGAGCTATCCTCGAAGAAGCCGGCAAAATCTCCCGCGATGTGATGGCACCCTTGAATGCGGTGGGGGATCAGGAGGGCTGCACACTGGAAAACGGTGTTGTGCGCACCCCCAAGGGCTTCAAGGAAGCCTTTGATATGCTGCGCGAAGGTGGCTGGACCGGGCTGGACCTGGACCCCGAATATGGCGGCCAAGGCATGCCCTATGTGCTGAATGCTGCCGTGGGCGAAATGCAGGCGGGTGCAAATATGTCGCTCAATATGTATCCGGGCCTGACGCACGGGGCCTATTCGGCGATTCACGCCCATGCCTCGGAGGAGCTGAAAGCCAAATTCCTGCCCAAGATGGTGACCTGCGAATGGACCGGCACCATGAACCTGACCGAGCCGCATTGCGGCACCGATCTGGGCCTGCTTCGCACCAAAGCCGAGCCTTCGGGTGACAGCTACAAGCTCACCGGCCAGAAGATTTTCATCTCGGCGGGCGAGCATGACATGGCGGATAACATCATCCACCTCGTGCTGGCCAAAATCCCCGGTGGCCCCGAGGGCGTGAAGGGTATTTCGCTGTTTATCGTGCCGAAGTTTCTGGTGAACGAAGATGGCTCTTTGGGCGCGCGCAATGGCGTGTCCTGCGGCAATCTTGAAGAAAAAATGGGCATCCACGGCAATTCGACCTGCGTGATGAACTTTGACGAGGCCGAGGGTTATTTGGTGGGCGAGGCCCATAAAGGCCTGCGCGCCATGTTTACCATGATGAATGAAGCCCGCGTCGGCGTGGGCCTTCAGGGGCTTTCCCAAGCCCAGGCCGCCTATACCAACGCCGTGGAATACGCCCGCGACCGCCTGCAAGGCCGCGCCGTAACCGGCCCCAAAAACCCCGACGGCCCCGCCGACCCGCTGATCGTGCATCCCGATATTCGCCGCGCCTTGATGGACCAGAAAGCCTTCATCGAAGCGGGTCGCGCGTTCCTTCTGTGGGGGGCAACCATGATCGACGCCCATCACCGCAGCGATGATAAAGCCGCGAATGGCCTGGTGTCGCTGCTCACCCCCGTGATGAAGGGCTTCCTCACCGACAAGGGCTTTGAAAGCACGGTTCAGGCGCAGCAAATATTCGGCGGCCACGGCTATATCGAAGAGCAGGGCATGAGCCAGTTCGTGCGCGATGCCCGCATTACCATGATCTATGAAGGGGCCAACGGCGTGCAGGCGCTGGACTTGGTGGGTCGCAAGCTCGCTTCCGATGGCGGCAAGCATGTGATGGCGTTTTTCGACCTCGTAAAGGGCTTCATCAAGGATAATGCGGATAACGAGGTGCTCAAGGATGATTTCCTCGAGCCGCTGAAAGCCGCCAGCAAAGACCTGCAGGCCGCTTCGATGTTCTTCATGCAACATGGCATGAAAGACCCGAACGCGGCGCTGGCCGGCTCGACCGACTTTCTGCACCTGTTTGGCCATACCTGCCTCGGCCTGATGTGGGCGCAAATGGCCAAGGCTGCGCAAGAGGGGCTGGATGCGGGCACGG
>JALSHK010000451.1 GCA_026982275.1 Paracoccaceae bacterium
ATTATCTGTTTTTGCAGGTGGCGGTGGATAAGGCCGAGGTGAGTGACGCGCAGAATTGCGGCAATATTCTGGCCGGTGTCGGTCCTTTTGCCATCGAGCGTGGCCTGGTGCCGGTGGCGGGGGCGCAAACGCCGGTAGTGATCCATATGGAAAATACCGGTCAAAGCGCAACGGCGCTGGTCCAGACTCCAAACGGGCGGGTCTCCTATGCGGGCCAAACCGGCATAGACGGGGTGCCGGGCATGGCCGCTCCGGTCGAGATTATCTTTGAGGATAATGCAGGGGCCACATGCGGCGCCTTGCTGCCTACGGGCAACATGATGGACCGGATCGACGGCATAGACGTTACCCTGATTGACAACGGCATGCCCGGGGTGGTGATGCGGGCCGAAGACATGGGGATCACCGGCCGCGAAACCCGCGAAGAACTGGATGGCGACACCGCGCTGAAAGCCCGGCTTGAAAGCATTCGCCTGCAAGCCGGCGAAATGATGGGGCTGGGGGATGTCCGCAAAAAACCGATCCCGAAAATGACCATGGTCAGCCCGCCAACGCAAGGCGGATGTATTTCGACCCGCACCTTCATTCCCCATCGTTGCCATGCCTCGATCGGGGTGCTGGGTGCGGTCAGCGTCGCCGCCAGTTGCCTGCTCGAAGGCTCGGTGGCGGCTTCGATCACAAAGGTGCCAAAGGGGAATGTCATAGCTATGGGCATAGAGCATCCGATTGGAAAAACCGATATCATTGTGCGGCTAAACGAGGCGGGCGAGGTGGCCAGTGCCGGGGTTTTGCGCACGGCACGCAAGCTGTTTGATGGTCTGGTTTTTGGATGAATGGAATGTTTTATGGATGCTGACTACCTTCCTCCCCACCCGGCCCCGCGCAAGCCGGGCTATGTTCCGCCTGCGGGCGCGGTAGATGCCCATTGCCATGTTTTTGGTCCGGCGGCCAAATTCCCCTATGCGCCCACGCGCAAATATACCCCCTGTGATGCCCCCAAAGAGCAGCTTTTTGCCCTGCGCGCGCATCTTGGTTTTTCCCGCAGTGTTATCGTTCAGGCTTCCTGCCATGGCCGCAATAACGACGCGCTGATCGATGCGCTGCGCCATGGTGGCGAAACCGTGCGCGGGGTGGCTGTGGTATCACCCGATATCAGCGATGCGGCGCTGGCGGACATGCATGCGGCCGGCGTGCGCGCGGTGCGGTTCAATTTTGTCAAACGCTTGGTGGATGTGGCCCCCGAGGCGGAAATGATGCGAATCGCAGAGCGGGTGGCCAGGCTGGGCTGGCATGTGGTGGTCTATCTGGAGGCCGCTGACCTGGAAGATCTAACGCCGTTTTTGCTGCAATTGCCAACCACCGTAGTGATTGACCATATGGGACGGCCCGATGTGGCCAAAGGGGTGGCGCATAAGGATTTCAGGCGCTTTCTTCGTCTGATGGATGCGGCTGAAAATATCTGGACCAAGGTTTCCTGCCCCGAGCGGCTTTCCCTGACCGGCCCGGATTACGAGGATGTGGTGCCATTTGCCCGTGCCCTGGTGCAGGGCTTTCCGGATCGGGTGTTATGGGGCACGGATTGGCCGCATCCGAATATGAAATCCCACATGCCCGATGACGGGGTGCTGGTAGATGTGATCCCGATCATCGCCCCCGGCCGCAAAGCGCAGCAAGCCCTATTGGTGGATAACCCGATGCGGCTATACTGGGCCTAGCCATGAAAGGAATATATGATGGATGTTGAAGAGTTTGATCATCACAGCCCGATTGAAGGCACCACCCTGTTTGACGGGGAGATGGCCATGATCGGCTATGCGCTGAATAAAATGTGTTACTCATTTAACGGTGCCGAGGCACGCGAGGCCTATCTGGCAGACCCTGAAGCCTATTTCGACAAATTCGGCCTCAATGAAGCGCAAAAACAGGCCTGTCGCAATAAAAACGTGCTGGAGATGATCAAAGCGGGCGGCAATATCTATTATCTCGCCAAATTCGCCGGCATTTACAAAATGAACATGCAGGATATCGGCGCCCAGCAAACCGGCACCACCGTGGAAGAATTCAAGGAAAAGCTCAGAAAGGCCGGTGAATGATATGGCAAGAATTATCGGTGGCCTGACCACATCCCACATCCCCGCCGTTGGCAATGCCATCGCGCGCGACATGCAACAAGATGATTACTGGAAGCCGTTTTTTGATGCCTATCCGCCGATCCATGAATGGCTGGACAAACACAAGCCCGATGTGGCGATCAACATTTATAACGACCACGGGTTAGGGTTTTTCCTTGACCAGATGCCGACCTTTGCCATTGGCGCGGCGCATGAATACCGCAATGAGGACGAGGGCTGGGGCTTGCCCAAGCTGCCGCCTTTTCCGGGGGATGCCAGGCTTTCATGGCATATTATCGAGGGCATGGTGGCGGATGAGTTTGACATCACATCCTGCCAGGAGCTGGCGGTGGATCATGGCTATACGGTGCCGATGCAGCTTTTTTGGCCCAAAGGCAATCACCCGCCCACCATTCCGATCAGCGCCAACACAGTTCAGCACCCGATTCCAACCCTGAAGCGCGCGCTTGATTTTGGCAAGGCGCTGGGGCGGGCGATCCGCAGCTACCCCGAGGATATCAAGGTGGTAATCCTTGGCACGGGCGGGCTTAGCCATCAGCTCGACGGGGAGCGCGCGGGCTTTATCAACCGCGAGTTTGACGAAATGTGCATGGAGAAAATCGTCACCGACCCCGAAGCCCTGACCAAAATCTCCCGCCATGAGCTGGTGCAGAAAGCCGGCGCGCAAGGCACCGAGTTTCTGATGTGGATGATGATGCGCGGCGCATTGGGCAACAAGGTGAACCCTTTGCTGAAAAACTATCACATCCCGATTTCCAATACCGGGGCCGGCACCATGCTGCTGGAATCTATTGACGACTGAACAGCCCAGAGGATTTAGCTCATGAAAACGCAGGTAGGTATCATAGGTGGCGGCCCCTCCGGATTGTTGCTTTCACAACTATTGCATGTGCAGGGCATAGATACGGTAGTGCTGGAAAAACACAGCCGTGATTATGTGCTGGGGCGCATTCGCGCCGGTGTGCTGGAGCATGGCTTTGCCGATCTGATGCGAGAGGCCAATTGCGGCGCGCGCATGGATGCCGAGGGGGAAATCCATGACGGCTTCTATATCGCCCATGACGGGGTGCGGGATCGTATTGACCTCAAAGGGCTGACAGGGGGCAATAGCGTTATCGTCTATGGCCAAACCGAGCTGACCCGGGATCTATATGATGCCCGCGAAAAAATGGGGGGGGCGGTGATCCACCATGCCCAAAACGTGCAGCCCCATGATATCACCAGCGACAAACCCTACCTGACCTACACAAAAGACGGCGAGGCCCATCGCATTGATTGCGATTATATCATCGGCGCGGACGGCTTTCACGGGGTGAGCCGCAAATCCATCCCGCAAGATAAAATCCGGGAGTTCGAGCGGGTCTATCCCTTTGGCTGGCTCGGGGTTTTGTCTCGCACCAAGCCGGTTTCGCCCGAGCTGATCTATGCCAAACACGAGCGCGGCTTTGCGCTATGCTCCCTGCGCTCCCAAACCCTGAGCCGCTATTATATTCAGGTGCCGCTATCGGATAGCGTGGAGGATTGGTCCGATGACGATTTTTGGGCCGAGCTGAAGCGCCGCCTGCCTGCGGATGTGTCATCGCAGCTTGAAACCGGCCCCTCGATCGAAAAAAGCATCGCGCCCTTGCGCTCGTTTGTGGCAGAGCCAATGCGCTACGGCAATATGTTTCTGGCCGGAGATGCGGCGCATATTGTGCCACCTACCGGTGCGCGCGGGTTGAATTCGGCTGCGTCCGATATCTATTATCTCTACCACGCCATGCTGGATCACTATAAAAACGGTGATGATCGTGGCTTGGAGGGCTACTCGCAAAAGGCGCTGGCGCGGGTCTGGAAGGGGCAGCGGTTCTCCTGGGGCATGACCACCTTGCTGCATCGCTTTCCCGGGAATTCCGACTTTGACAACAAGCTACAGCAGACCGACCTCGATTATCTGCTCTCTTCCGAAAGCGCGATGAAATCCTTGGCTGAGAACTATGTCGGCCTGCCGTTTTAAGGCAGGTCCCGATCAGGCCAATTGATCCAGCCGTGAAATAGCGGCCATCAAATTGTCCCGCTCCTCATTGGCGGAAATCAGGCGGTTTCTGTTTTCCTCAACCACTGCCGCGGGGGCCTTGCCGGTAAATTTTTCATTGCCCAGCTTGGAACCGATGGCGGAAATCTCCTTGTTCAGCTTTTCCAACAGCTTTCCAAGCCGAGTTTTTTCGGCCTCCAGATCAATGACATCCGCCAGCGGCAGGCAAAAAACCCCGCCCTGCACCGCCACAGTAACCGCCCCTTTGGGGGCCTCATCCGCAAGCGATACATCCGAGAGCCGCGCAAGACGACGGATCAGCAGATCATTCCCTTTCAGCGCGGCTTGGCCGGCGGCATCCAGCTCAAGCTGAACCATGGGGATTTTCGCCCCCGCAGGCACCCGCATTTCAGCTCGCACACTTCTGATATTTTCAATCAGCGTAATCACCCAGTTCATCTCGCGATCCGCATCCGCATCGATCAAAGCCTCGTCCAGCTCTGGCCAATCCGTATGGATCAGCATTTTCTCGCGCGGGGCAATATCGCCCCAGAGCTGCTCGGTAATATAGGGCATAATCGGGTGTAGCATCATCAGGCTTTGATCAATCGCCCAGGCCATGGTGGCGCGGGTTTCGGCCACCACAGCTGCATCCTCCGATTTCAAAAGCGGCTTGGCAAATTCGACATACCAATCGCAAAGCTTCCCCCAGACATGGGCATAAAGTCCCATCGCAGTGTCGGAAAACCGATAGTTTTCCAGCGCCTTATTGGTGCCGTGCAGCGCGCGAACCGTCTCGCCGATGATCCATTTATTCACCGTTTGCCTGGCGCTGGCCGGATCAAATCCGCCGGGCTTGCATTCGTTCATCTCCGCAAAGCGGGCGGCATTCCAGAGCTTGGTGCCAAAATTGCGATAGCCGATAAAGCGGTTTTTGCCCAGCTTCAAATCCCGCCCCATGGCGCTGAGCGTAAAGCGCACGGCGTCTGCGCCGAATTCGTCAATCATCTCCAGCGGATCAATCACATTGCCGGTGGATTTGGACATTTTCTTGCCATGCTCATCGCGCACCAGGGCATGCAGATAGACGGTATGGAAGGGGATTTCCTCCGTCACCGCCTGCTGCATCATGATCATCCGCGCCACCCAGAAAAAGATGATATCAAAGCCGGTGATCAAAACATCGGTCGGGAAATATTTCTGCATTTCCGGCGTGTCTTCGGGCCAGCCCAGCGTGCCGATCGGCCAAAGGCCCGAGGAAAACCATGTGTCCAGCACATCGGGGTCGCGCTCCAGCACCACAATATCATCATGCCCCGCAAAATAATCCGACACATTGCCACGATGATAGCTCTCGGCATCCGAAAACACCTCCGAGCGCGAGGCAACGCCCTCATCGATCAGCTTCTGGAATTTATCCTCGTTGAATTCAAACGCGTAATTCACCCCGTAATGGGCCTCGGCCTGCGCCAGCGCAGCCTCGGCACTGGCCGCGCAAAAACGGACCTTCTCGCCGTTATCGTAATCAACCTTGCCATCCTTGCCAATCGCCGGCCCATACCAGACCGGAATCTGGTGCCCCCACCAGAGCTGACGCGAAATGCACCAAGGCTCGATATTTTCCAGCCAGTGGAAATAGGTCTTCTCGCCGCTTTCCGGCATGATTTTAATGTCGCCGTTGCGCACCGAATCCAGCGCCGGCTGCACGATTTTGGCGGTATCCACATACCACTGAGAGGTCAGCATCGGCTCGATCACCACTTTGGAGCGATCCCCGAAAGGCTGCATGATCTTCTTGTCCTCGACCTCCAGCATCAGGCCTTCAGCATCGATATCGGCAATCACCGCCTTGCGGCAGGCATAGCGATCCATACCGCGATAAGTCTCGGGCACAAGATTGAGCGCGTCGATCTCGCTGGCCTCGAAAGCCGCCCCTTCGGAAATCGCCTTGGCGCGGGTGGCGTCGGCTGTATATCCCAGCCCGTCGCTGCGCATCGCGGCTTTGGTATCCATCAGGCGATAAAGCGGGATATTGTTGCGGCTGGCCACGCCGTAATCATTGGCATCATGCGCGCCGGTGATCTTCACCGCGCCGGAGCCGAAATTCATATCGGGGTATTCGTCAGCGATGATCGGGATCAGCCGGCGATGCTCTTTTGGCCCCACGGGGATCTCGCAGAGCTTGCCAATCAGGGGCTTGTAGCGCTCGTCGTCCGGATGCACGGCCACCGCGCCATCCCCCAGCATGGTTTCGGGGCGGGTGGTGGCGATAGCGATATAATCGCGGGTCTCGCGCAGGGTCTCGTTTCCGTCCTCGTCGCGCTCGACATATTCATAGGTGGCCCCGCCCGCGAGCGGATATTTGAAATGCCACATCTGGCCATCCACCTCGATATTCTCCACCTCGAGATCGGAAATCGCGGTTTCGAATTTCGGATCCCAGTTCACCAGCCGCGTGCCTTTATAGATCAGGCCCTTGTCATACATTTCGACAAAAACCTTCAGCACCGCATCATGAAACCCCTCATCCATGGTGAAGCGATTGCGAGACCAGTCACAGCTCGCGCCCAAGCGCTTGGTTTGCTCGATGATGGTATCGCCGGATTGCTCTTTCCACGCCCAGACCTTCTCCAGAAACGCCTCGCGGCCCAGCGCTTTTCGGCCCGGCTCTCCGGCCTCTGCCAGCTGGCGCTCCACCACCATTTGCGTGGCGATGCCTGCATGGTCCTGCCCGGGCTGCCAGAGGGTGTCATAGCCCTGCATCCGCTTCCAGCGGATCAGGATATCCTGCAAGGTGTTGTTAAAAGCGTGGCCCATATGCAACACGCCGGTCACATTGGGCGGCGGGATCATGATGGTGAAGGTTTCCTCGCGCGAGGCATTTGCACCGGCCTTGAAGGCACCGGCATTTTCCCATTTCGCATAGATCCGCTGCTCGGCGGCTGCCGCATCAAAGTTCTTTTCCATCGCCATCTGGCACACCCTTGCATCATTATCCGTTTCGCCGCTTTTAACCCGCGAACCGCGCAATGCAAAGCCACAAAAAAGGCCCCGCGCTTTCACGCAGAGCCTTGCCTCGCGGGGCCGGATTTTACCCCACCGCTAAAAATCCCCCTCAGCCGCACGGTTCAGGATTTGCTGCATGGTTTCCTTCACCTCCAGCGCCTCCTTGAGCAGCTCTTCAGGCAAGGTCTGCCCGCCATAAATCATCAGATCCATATTCAGGGTATAGATCCACAGATCTCCAGCCTCGTCTTCCACCAGCGAAACCCGGCAGGGCAGATAGGCGGCAAATGCCGGATCGAATTCCACCATCTTGGCAGCCGTAAGCGGATTGCAATATAGGTAAATTTTTAATGTCCGCCATGATTCACCCGTCATCGCCTCCACCTGATCACCAAGGGGCAGGGCACCCACATCCCTGATATTGCGCTCCTGCGCGATGGTCTGGATCGATTGGTCCACTTCTTCGAATGTCAGCCCGTCAGCCACCTTGGCGCGCCAAACGGTGGCCGCAGCCGAATTGCCGGTCTCTACCAGAATATCGGCCATTTCCTTATAGGTTTCAAAGGCTTTCGGATCAAAACCGTCAAACGCTACCTTGTATTTCCACAGCCCGGGCCCGAAATACGCCATAGCTGCCACGGCAGCCACCCCGATCAAGGCCAGTAGATTACGAAGAAGTCCCATGTTTTACATCCCTTTTTGTATTATTATTTATGTTTGCAAAGTATAGCATAGCCAAACTGTTTCAAGCGGGAAATTGCCGCATTTGACCGAGGTAGGCTCGATCACCTCGAAACAGCCCAGCAAAACGCCGCAAATATCCGGTCGAATATTTGATCACAGGTTTAATAAAAACCGTATAACCGGACTGTTACTTTTGCGCTTACAGACTATATTAGCAGCAAGCCAGCCAACGAGATCCCATGCCCCGTATCCACGTCATCATCATCGACGGCACATTAAGCCGCATAAAAACCGGACAGGAAACCAATGCCGGCCTGCTGTTCAAGCTGTTGCGCGACATTCCGGGGGTAACGGTCGGTTATGATCCGGGCGTTCAGGGCAAAGGGCTTATGAAATGGGTGAATGTGCTGACCGGCCATGGCATAAATTGCTCGATCCGCTATGGCTATACCACCCTGGCCAAGCGCTTTCGCCCCGGCGACAAGATATTCCTGTTCGGATTCTCGCGCGGGGCCTATGCGGTGCGCTCTATCGCGGGGATGATGGCCAAAGTCGGGCTGCTCAAGCCTGACAATGTGAAGGCTTCCAGGGTGAATACCGCCTTCAGGCTTTATAAAGACTGTATCGATGACAAGCTTTCCAGCCGTTTTCGCCGCAAATACGCCCACCCCTCCATCGAAATCGAAATGATCGGCGTGTGGGATACGGTCAAGGCGCTGGGCCTGCATTTTCCGCTGCTTTCCTATTTTGCCCCCATGGCCACGGAATTTCACGATCACAAGCTCTCGCCGATCATCCGCAATGCCTACCAGGCCCTGGCCGCCGACGAAAACCGCCGCGCTTTTGCCTCGCTCCCCTGGCAATGCCAGCCCAACTGGCGCGGGCATCTGGAGCAGGCGTGGTTTGCCGGTGCGCATGCGGATGTGGGCGGGCATGTATACGAACAGCCCGAAGCCCGCTGCGTCTCGAATATCTCGCTGAACTGGATGCTGGAGCGGGCCGAAGCCTGTGGCATTCCCCTGCCCGACAACTGGCAATCGCGCTTTCCAACAGACCCGCTGGGGCCGATCCTTGGTCCTTATGCCGGCTCCAGCAAATTCTTTCTGTTTCGTGAATCACGCCAATTCGGCAATCCGCAGGTCGATATCCTGCACCCGAGCCTGCTTACGCGGATCAACGAATTACACGGCTATAAAACGCGGCTGAAAGGCGCGCCGCTTACCGGTCGCCCCAGCTCGTCATCTCTTCCCGAAGCACCTTCCGGATAAGCGCCTCCAGCGCCTCCGGATCAGATACGCCCAGCGCCTGCTTCAGCTTTTTGACAAATTCATCCGGCGCGGCTGACGCGGCTTTTGGCGGGCTTTCCGGCGTGGCTTCTTGCAACAAAAGATCCACACGGGCTTCGGGGCGCAGGATCAGCAATTCTTTTTTCACCCGCGTTTGCTCGCGGGCATGGCGGGCATTGGCCTCGATCGATACCCGATCGCGAATCTCGGCCATGATATCTTTCATCGCCATGTTTTCGTGGTTATATTGCGCAATATCGCCCATTTTTCTCCCTTGGCCTGCCCCGACTATAGCAGCTTATTCCCCATAAGGCACCCAGATGTTTTTCACCTGCGTGGCGCGCTGCAAATAGCGCTTGCCCTGCCCTGAAGCGGGGTTATGCCAATCCGCTGCCGCGCTCCATGTGATTTTCAGGTTCCCCGCCGAAGCCGCCTCCAGCGCCGCATTTTCAGCGCCAAAGTTCCATAAGCCATTCACATCATCATGCTCGGCCAGGGCTTTCGCCATGGCAGCATGATCGC
>JALSHK010000452.1 GCA_026982275.1 Paracoccaceae bacterium
AAAATCTCGCCCAAGGCTATCGGGGTGGTGGTATGCTCGCGGATCAACTTGTAGTTTTCCGGGTTTTCCGCAGGCACCGGATCTTCCAGCCAAAACAAGCGGTAAGGCTCCAGATCCTTCCCAAGGCGTGCGGCTTCGATCGGGGTGAGCCGGTGGTGGGCATCATGCAAAAGATGGGTATCCCAGCCAACCACATCACGGAGTTTTTCAAACACTTTGGGAATGTGCGGCAGGTATTTCTCGGTTGACCAAACCTCCTCTTTTGGCAGGTTTTCAAGGCGCGCTCGGGAGTTTTTTTCCCCTTTGCTGCTGCCAATCCCATATATCCCCTCAAACCCCGGCACGCCGGACTGGGCGCGAATGGCGACATACCCGTCCTCTTTTTTAGCCATCACCGCCTCGACCACGTCATCGATTGTCCGGCCCTGTGCATGGGCGTAACACATGATTTTGTTGCGCGAGGCCCCGCCGAGCAGCTGATATAGCGGCATGTTGGCGGCCTTGGCCTTGATATCCCACAACGCGATATCAATGCCGGAAATCGCCGCCATGGTGATCGGGCCGCGCCGCCAGTAACAGCCGCGATAAAGATATTGCCAAATGTCTTCAATTTGCATCGGGTCGCGCCCGATCAGGCAAGGGATCACATGATCTTCCAAATAGGATACCACGGCCTTTTCGCGGCCATTTACCGTGGCGTCTCCAATGCCGTAAAGCCCCTCATCGGTGATAATTTTCACAGTCACAAAATTGCGGCCGGGGGAGGCGACAATCACACGGATTTCCTGGATCTTCATTCTTTTCCCTCTCGATGGCCATAACAGGTAGCCGGTTTATGCTGCCAGCCAAGCAAGCGCTCGGCTTTGGAAGAATTGAAAAAGCTGGCACAGCCCTCAAAGGCACCGTGGATTGGCACCCCGGGATAAAACTGCTGGGCCAAGACGCGGCTTGGGGTCTCAACCGTGGTATCAGGCGCAACAATGTTGAGCGCCTCATGCCCTGTAAACGGCGCTTCAAGGCTTAGCAAACAGACATCCGCTGCCGCATCCAGCCGTGTATAGGCCCAGAGCTGCCTGGCACCTTCGGTGTTTGTTGCGGTAAATACCCGCGCCGCTTTGGCCCGCTCTGGCACCGCATAATGAAAGCGCAGGCTGGCAATGCACATATCTTCATAACGCCGCGCAAAGGCGTCTGCCTGTTGCTCGGCAATCCACTTTGACAGGCTGTAAGGGTCTTCGCTATAATTCGGGTGGCGCTCGTCAACCGGAAAATAGTCAAACCTGGGCGCGCGGCTGAATGCCAATCCAATGGCATTCACGCTAGAAGCCAGGCAGACCCGCCAAATGCGGTGCACCGCCGCGGCACGCAAAGCATTATAACTGCCAACCACGTTATTATTATGGACAACATGGTCGGGTAGCCGCCCCGGCACTGGAATGGCTGCCATATGGATCAGCGCATCGCAGCCCTCAAAAGCTTTGGCAAGCTGCGCATAGTCGCAAATATCGGCCTGCACAAACCTTATACCCTCCGGCCGGTTCTCCACGTCTGGCAGCACCTGATCAATGCTGACAACCCTGTGGCCCCGCCGCAACGCCTCGGCGGCGATCACACGGCCCATGCCACCACTGCCGCCTGTCAATGCTATTTTCATGGCCATCCCCCGCTTGGGATAGCCGGGAGGCGGCGCTTAGAGTGGGCGTTTTTCATCATATGGCCGTTCAAACTGGCAGGGTTTCAGAAAGCTGGGCGGCATCCATTTGTTCATGACCCTCATAAAGATAACAAGAGGCCGTCTGAAAAGGTGCCAGACGATACATTGGTGCGGGCGTTTTGCAGCGGTCCATTGCCTTGGCGCACCGGCTATAAAACGGACAGCCGCCGCTCACGGCACCGGCCTCGCGGGTGATGATTTTCTGGGCACCCCAGCGCTGCTCAAGATTGGGCCAAGGGATGGAATCAATCAAAAGCCGGGTATAGGGATGCTGGGGATTTTTAATAACGGTTTCCACATCCCCCGCCTCCATAACCCCGCCTCGATAAAGCACAATTATGGATTTTGCGATATGGTAGGCCGTGGTTAGATCATGGGTGATATAGATAATGGACACCCCGTGATCCCGTTGCAAATTGCGCAGGGTTTCCAAAATGCTGGCGCGTAACGAAGCATCCACCATGGAAACCGGCTCATCGGCAATCAGCAGGCGCGGCTTGAGCAGCAAAGCGCGGGCCACATTGATGCGCTGCCTTTGCCCGCCGGAAAGCTGGTGCGGAAAGCGGCCAATGATATCTTCGGGGCGCAACCCCACGGCGGTCAGGGCTTCGTCCATTTTATCACGGGCTTCGGCCTTTGATTTGGCAAGCTTGAATTTTTTGATCGGCACGGTGAGCAAATGATCAACCGTGTAAAACGGGTTAAACACGGCAAACGGGTCCTGAAACACCGCCTGCACCTCGCGGCGAAAGGCGAGCTTTTCCTGCCCGCGCAATTTGCTGATGTCTTTGCCGCGGTAAATGATCTGGCCGGTGGTGGGCGTGATAAACCCCAAAAGCAACATCGCCAGTGTGGTTTTTCCACTACCGCTTTCGCCGGCAACCGTTAAAATCGATGGCTCATCCTCGCGCAAGGTTAGCGAGATATCCCGCAGCGCCACGGTTGAATCTTTTTTAATGATCCCGTGCGAATAGGTTTTTGATACGTTGTTAAGTTCAAGAAGGTTGGCCAATTTCAGCCTCCTGTTTAATGAGGTGGCAAATCACCGTTCGCCCGTTTGGCTCAACTGTGGTTTCAGGCCGACGAGAGCGGCAGATATCCATGACCTGCGCACAGCGTGGATGGAAAGCACAGCCACCGGGAAGGCGCAAAAGCGATGGTGCCAAGCCGGGTATGCCCTGAAAAACGCCTTTGTTTTCCAGATTGGGCAGGCAGTTGATCAAGGCTTTTGAGTAGGGGTGCTTGGGCGCGGTGAACATTTCGCGCACCGTGCTCACCTCAACCAGACGGCCCGCATACATCACGGCCACCCGATCTACGAACTGCGCCATCAAACCCATATCATGGCCGATCAATATAACCGCCGCGTTGATTTTTTCACGCACCCGATCAATGGTTTCCATGACTTGGCGCTGGGTGACCACATCCAGCGCGCTCGTTGGCTCATCCGCGATAATAACCTGCGGTTGCAGCAAAATACCAATGGCAATGCAGACCCGCTGTTTCATACCGCCGCTCAACTCATGGGGAAACATTCTGAATGCACTTCGGGGGAGATCCACGGATTCCAGCGCCAACATACAGCGCTCGACGATCGCGGATTTTGGCTCCTTTTCCACATGGGAAATCACCGCATCCACCATTTGAGCGCCGATACGCATGACCGGGTTAAGGGAATTCATGGCGCCTTGCGGGATGTAGGCAATTTTCATCAATCGGGCCTTGCGCATGGTTTCGTCATCCAGCGCTGTCAGGTTGGTATCGTCCACCCGGACCTGGCCACCATCTATTCTTCCGGGGGCTTTGATCATTCGCATCATCGCCAAGGCCAATGTGCTTTTGCCCGAACCGGATTCACCAACGATCCCCAGTTTTTCACCAGCGTTTAGGGTAAAGCTCAAATCGTCCAACGCCTTGGCGCGGCCACTATCGGTGTAATAAGAAACATCCAGGTTATTGACTTGCAAAACAGGGGTAGGCTCGGGCGCATCTATCACCTGCGCCAAATCGGGTTTGGTATCGGCTGTGTTCATTTCTCTTACTCCGATTTCCGCACACGGGGGTTGGATAGCTCATCCAGCCCCATATTGATCAGAGCCAGCGAACCAAGGATCAGGATCATCCCGACCGAGGGCGCAATAGGCCACCACCACCAGCCATTAAAAAAAGCACCCTGTGCTTGTGCAAGCCAAATGATATTGCCCAGAAGCGGCTCCCGCAACGGGCCAAGGCCCAGCACCGCCAGATAGAAGGATGCAAATACAGCCAGAAATATCTGGCCGACAAATGCCGCCGCCACAAATGGCATCAGGTTTGGCAATATCTCTTTAAATATGATCCCCATGTCACTTACGCCTGAAAGCTTGGCCACCGAGACAAACTGGCGCTCTTTCATGGTCAGAACCTGTGATCTGATCACCAATGTCGGGGCCATCCAGGCCAGCATGACCACGATGAGGGCCATTATAAAGATGGTGACATCACGTTTGTCCAGCGACCCGGCAACAACAACTTGTATAAGCAAAACCGGAATTGGCGTTAGTATCTGGCATGTGATACGAATAACCGCATCGGTTATGCCGCCAAAATAGGCCGAGATAAAGCCAAGCACCACCCCGATGAATGTGCCCACACCACCAGCAACCACCCCGATAAATGCGGTTTGCCACATGCCCACGACCATAACGGCCAACATATCACGCCCGAAAAAATCGGTGCCAAACGGGAATTCCCAGCTTGGTGGCCGGCGGGTTGGGGCCGATAATGGATAGGCATCATTCGGGTCGATAACCATCAGGCCGATCACTGTAAAAGCCACCAGTGCCAACAAAATAAACAGGCCGAATCCGAGGCTTTTATTCCGCGAAAGATAACGGAAAAACCGGTGCAGCCGGCTTGGGGACTTTATGGGTGAAGGCGCTAAAGCGAGGGTCAAGGCACAATTCCTAACTATTCTTGATTCTGGGATCGAGGATCGGATAAAGAAACTCCATCAGGGTCATGATGGTGGCGATGGCGATGGTAATAAAAAGAACAATTCCATAGATCACCGGAAAATCATTGGCCCTAATCGCATTGATCAGCACCGTTCCCACCCCGGGCAATGCAAATAGCCCCTCAACAATGATCGCGGACGTCACCACAGTGCCGAGCGCCAGCGCAAAGCCGGTGACCTGCGGTAGCAGCGCGTTTCTTAGGTAATAATCACGAAAAATCCGCCTGCCGCGCAAGCCTTTATGCTCGGCAAAATTCACATAATCCTCCCCCTGGATGGTGATGCCCATGCCCCGCATGGTTAGCACCCAGCTCCCGATAGACCCCAGAATAAGCGCCAAAGCAGGCAGAATCTGATGGCGAAACAGATCAAGGGCAAATGACCAGGAAACTTCCGGAACCAGCCCTATTGAATAGGCCCCGCCTAGCGGCAATAGCTTGAGCCGGAAGCCCACAAAAAATAGCAACAACACCCCCATAAGCACCGGCGGCACCCCCATAAACAAAACAAACGGGGTGGAAAAATTGCGCGCCCATCTTGGTGCCCTAGGCCAAGCGGCCACGGCCCCAAGGAGATTGCCAATCACAAAGCTTATAATCGTGGAGACCAGCAATAGGCCGATTGTCCATGGCAAGGATTGATATATCAACTCCACAACCGTGACAGGGTATCTGTTAAGCGAATAGCCAAAGTCCAATCGTACGACACTGTATAAATAGTCGATATATTGGTCCCATAATGGCCGATCCAGGCCAAATTGCTTGGAGAAGGACGCTACAATCTTTTCCAGATCATCGGGGGAATATCCACCCATGCGGGCCAGTTCGGCAAAGCGTTCGCGCACCGGGTTGACCGAGGAGAGCCGTGGAATAAAAAAAGTTATGGTAGAGGCCGCCCAAATGACGACAAACAGAAATCCAAAGCGCCGCGCGATTAGCATGAGGGTCATGGGTAAATTACTCCAACATTGTGGGCCAGCTTACAGAAAATTGCGGTGTTTGTCTCTACTTGGGTGGGGTGGCTTGGCTTTGTGGCCTGAGCAAAACCCCTAAGATATGGTCAATACTGGGGCGCGGCAAAACCACCGCGCCCCAGTTTCTCACTGTAGCCTATTGAGTAGATTTAAGATTGGAAACCATCAACAGGGAGGTTTTATGCCAGAAGGCACCATTGATACCCAAGCCGACATTGGCCTCGGTTGGCCAGTTTTCCCAATACGTTTGGTTATAGGCGATCCGGTGCAGCCACTGGATAACCGGCACGTTGATCTGATCACGCCAGTAGATTTCCAGTGCTTGTGTGGCCAGGCCCTCAAAAGCAGGATCATCCGAAGGGATCACCGCCATTTGCGCCATGATCTCATCATATTCCGGGTTGGAATAACGCGCAAACTGGTAGGCGCCAACAGGCTCTCCCGGGGTTCCGGCGTTGCGGCTGTTAAAGAAGTCCAGCGTTGCAAACGGGTCTTTCAAGCTGGCACCATGGCCAAACATATAAAGCCCCGGCGCACCATCAGCCATGTTCTGGAACGCGTCGGTGCCAAAGTTGGTCGACGCATCAAAACCGGCATTACGCAACATTTCCACCAATACCGGAACGATATCACTATGGATGCCCTCAAAGCCCGCGATCGTGGCATCAACGGTATTGCCGTCCATTTCCCACATGCCATCGCTGTTTTTTGTGTAACCAGCTTCGGTCATCAGAGCCGCACTTTCTTCAAGGCTAAACTTGCCCGGCTGATATTTTTCGATCAACGCTTGCACCCCATCAGAATTCATCAGGTTTTCCAGCCCAGGATAAAGCGGAAATGGCACGATGGTTGCAATATCGGCACCATCATAAAGCACATCGTTGATCTGCGAACGGTTGACCGCCAAACTAACGGCGCGGCGCACCCGCACATCGGCATATGGTCCACTTTGCGTGTTCATCCAAAGCGCATTCGGCCACCAATCCAGATATCCATAAGGCGATTCATTGCCGGAATGGGTGGTGATGTTTGGGTTTTGCCGCAAAATGTTGGCGATCACCGCGCTACGCATATCCAGCGCTGAATCCATCTCGTTATTCACGAGGCGCTGAGCAACGGTATCCATGTTTTGCCCGATTTGCCCGCCGAGATTAACGATAATGACCCGCTTGACATCAGGCAGATCATTCAGCCCGGCCTCAACCGCCCACCAGTCTTCGCGCAGGTTGAAGATCTTCTGGTTCTGGTTCCAGGCCACAAGATCATAGGGGCCGGAATGGGGCATTTCTACGCCACCGGCATATTCATTGACGTTTTCAATCCCGTCAAACGCATGCGCAGGCACAATGGCCATACCGCTGTCAAACTTCATGGTCAGCACATCGAACTTAAAGCGCGGTGCCGGAAGCTTGAAGGTCAGATCAACGGTCAGATCATCAACCGCAGTAATGGTGTCTACAAATGTGTTGAACGTGGAATTGAAACGCAGCAACTCGTTGCTCATCTGGCCTTCCATGCTGAAAACCACGTCCCGCGCCGTAACCGGCACCCCGTCGCTCCATTTGGCCATCGGATTTAGCTTGATGCGCAAAGACGTATAGTCGTCGCTCGTATATTCAATGCTTTCGGCAAGCCACGGAATATCCTGATCCGAAAAAATGCCATAATACATCAGCCCTTCCCACATAATGGAATTGCCCTCGGAGCTGGAATAACCCGGCACCGCCCACGGGTTTGTTACCCCGATCGGCGATGTTATGCTCCAGCCCAGCACCAGGGTTTGTTCACGCCCGACATCCTCGAGCGGAGTTTCGGGTCTAATTTCAACCGCAGCGGTTTCTTGCGCATAGGCCGTGGTTGACCCTAACGTGATCGCCAACCCGACCATTGCGGCTGCAACGACCTTGAATTTAGATATAGTCATGTAATACCCCCCATGACAGTCAATTTAGCAAACAGACAATCTGCCCGCCCCAAATGACATTTGTTTCACTTTAACAGGTAACGAAAAACCTTCTCGTTACCCCCTCAATTTGCGCACCGAATTATCGGCTGCGATGGTGAAACCAGTTTCAAGCCTGTTGGCATACACGCCTCGCAAACCTGAGCAAGACATCGCTGCACAACACCACCCGCGCCGTTCAGCCAGCTTGGTGCTCTATTGGTTTAGGGCGCCAAAAGACATTAGCATAGTTTGGTATCACCAGATTGAAATAGCCCAGCAAGCATGAAAAGTCAACGATCGATAGATGAAAGATTTTGCCCTTCAACGTTGGAAATGGCCCATTGGGACCATTGCATCAATTTCCTGCCCCTCCATAAAGGCATGGTGCGAACAGACGCAGGGGCAATATCCTTAAATATAAAGCCATGCTCGAAATATAACCCATTTTCCAACCCGATATCACATAGCTATTCACTTTTTAATCGGGCCATTCAAGATAGGTATTGGGCCCAAGAGGCATCTGGTTATACGGGTTTTCCAATCTGATCATGGCTTGGCTTTCGCAATCTGTAAGCTGGCAGAAACAACAAATTGCCGACCGTCTAGTGAGATCAAAAGTGAGCTGCTTACTTTGACAGGATATCGCTGTTATTGATCAATGGCCTTGGCTGATCGGCCAACAATGCTGACTAAAGCCTTGCTACCTATTGGCAAAATAATTTGTAGCAGCCCCGGAGAAATGAGCCGCGTGCGAAAAAAGCGCGCCAGCCAGTGGTTGCCCCCGCAATTCTTCCGGGCTTTGTCCGCGAATCGCTGTTGTGATATACATGTTCTTCAAATCAGGGCCGCCAAAAGTGCAGGCGGTTACCAATTTTACAGGGACAGTCACTTTACCGATCTGGTCACCATCAGGGCTAAAGCCGATGATCGCCGCGCCGCCATAAAGCGCGGTCCATATATTGCCGTTTTCATCCACACTCAAGCCATCAAAAATACCCAAACCACGGGGCTGACACGCCAATAGGCGGCGCGGCCCAAGATCGCCTGTAGCCAAATCGCAATCATAGGCCCAGATCGTGTTTATATGGGAATCCGTAACATACATAATATTGTTATCCGGGCTCCAGCCCAGCCCGTTGGGGGCAATCGGGTCGCTGAGCACTTTATGCACCGCACCGCTTGGATCGATGCGATACAGCGCTCCAGCACTTTTGCGCGAGTGGGTTAGCCAACCCACCCAGAAGTTGCCCTGTGCATCCACCTGCCCGTCATTATAGCGCCCCGGCTCGCTGGCCCCCCCACAAGCTAAAACCGGATCGACAAAGGGCTGCATCCCACCATTTTTTGGTTGAAAAAAGCACAGCCCCTCCGCTTCCAGAGCCACAATCAGTTGCCCATCTTTACATAAGCCCATAGCCCCTATGGCGGATGGCATTGGCCAGTTTCCAGTCTGCCCCACAGCCGGAGAATACCGGAAAATTGCTGGCTGTAGAATATCCAACCAGTAAAGGGCCTCCTCATGGGGCGACCAAAGCGGGCTTTCTCCCAATATGGCACCGGCCTTGTGGATGCATTCCAAATGATGCGCCACCTCAGGCAAACGGGCCAACGGGCGTAGGGGCCGATTCGTTTAACAACCCTTCAAACCGCAATTCGGCCCAAAGATCCTGTGGAATCGGGTGTGACATCAGCGCCACGTTTTCAGTGATCTCGCGCGCATGCACCGCGCCGGTTATTACGGACGCAACCCGGGCTTGACCAAGCGGAAACTGAACCGCCGCCGCTGCCAGAGGTGTATTGTGGCGCGCGCAAATTGCGCTCAACCTGTTCACCTTGTCAATGACCTCTTTAGAGGCAGCCCGGTAATCATGGGTGGCCCCTGGCTTGGCTCCCGTGGCCAGAATTCCAGATTTATACGGCCCGGCAATCAAGAAGGAAAATCCTTGCGCCTCGGCCAGCGGGAACAGCTCATCCAGCCCGTCTTGTTCCAACAAGCT
>JALSHK010000453.1 GCA_026982275.1 Paracoccaceae bacterium
GCCCTTCACGGTGGATATTGATGATGGCGCTGGCGTGCAACAAAGGGGCGGGCTTTCTGAAAGGATGTGGTTGGGGTGAATTGAACAAAAATAATGTGGCGGCGCAATACAATTCGGGGCTATTTTGGGCTTCGGAGCAGGAAGGGAGCTTCAAGCCGGAGTTTTGCCGGGCTTGACGAGGAAATCACCAAAGTAAGGTGGGATGTGCGCCAAAGGGGGCCCCAGCGCATGGTGTAATGCTGGCCGGGGTTCAGTCGGCGAATGCCGGTGCCGCTCTGGTGCAGTTCTAGCGCTATTCCGGGCTTGGCCTGGTGCAGGCTAACCTCGATTTCCCGATCATCATTTTCATTATAGGCGGAAATGGCCAGAATGGCGTTGGTCATCTCTGTGTCCGAGGTCAGGCTGAAGGCTGCTGGCCTTCCCGTTTCCAGCCGGCAGGCCCGGCCCTTGTCCAGCGTATGATTCGCGGCTCCCCGCAGCTGGATTTCCAGCGCCAAGGGGGACAAAAGGCCATTCTGGCGAGCATTTTTCGGCTCCACTCCGATGCGCCTTGCCCCGCAGGCCCATGCTGCGCCCTCATACCCCATCCCGCGGCGATCCGGCGCGGGGGGAAGGGGGCCGGTCTGGCGAATATATGGCATCGGGCTGAGCTGCAAGGCAAGCGGGGATTCGCTGATTCGCACGATCAGCCGTGCCATAATATCGCGCTCGTCCAGCGGGTCTATCAATACCAGATCTGCTTTGTGGAGCATTATGCACGGCGGGCAAAGGCGTGGCTCCATGCTGTTCAGGGTCGGGAATTTTCCGGGATAAGCCAGCAGCTTCTGGCTCTCCTCCATTCGGCTCTGGCTGGAAAAGGCGGTGCCAGCGGCCACGATTGCCGCGCCGGTCCGGGCGAATTGCTGGGAGGGTAGCGCATCGGGCTGGCAAAGAATAACAGCTTCAGCCGGTAGCGACTTGGCCAGATCCAGCCATTGCCGACCGGCGAAATCTGCGTCATGCAGGCGATGATATTGCAGGCTCGCTGGTTCGGTTTGCAGATCGGCATGTCCAAAAGCTTGAATCTCCCCGACAACCCGGCGCAGCGGGCCAAGATGCTGTCCAAGCTGCGCCAGCGTATCGAGGTTATTGACGGGTCCCACCAGAATGGCAAGGCTGGCGCTTCTGGCTCGCGCAGGCTTGCCCGGGCGCGTGGCGAAATAAGGCATGTCCGGTGCTGGAAAGGCCGGTATTTGCGGTTGCCAGTTGCGGGCGGCTTCCATGGTTTGCGCCAGGCTTTGCGGATCCGGCTCAAACATCAGGCAGTTTTTCCCGTCTTGCCAATGGGAATTCTGGCTAAAGGCGAGGCAATCCCTGGCCAGCAACAGAGGGCGCGCGGCAGCTTCCACCTCGTAGGCCAGCGCGCAGAGGCTTTCGAAATTCGAGGGCTGCACCACGATGCCCGTGGAAATTGCGGCTAACCGGTTTTCAGCCGAAACATTGGTTTCTATGGTGATGCGGTCACGATGGCGCGAAGGCACAGAGAGGCGAAGCGCATCGATATATTCAGGATCAAACCCATAGGAAATCAGCCTGAAATTGCCGCTATAGTCACTGCGGCTATCGAGCAGGATAATGGCGGCCTTGATGAACAGCGCGGGGCGCTTGAAGGGCTGGAAGCGGGCGGTGAAGATGAAATCCTTGCCCGTGGAGGGGCGGGGGGTGGCCTCAGGCCTGGGCCAGATTACCGGCGGAAATTCCACTTTTACCTTGCGCATCCAGCCCTCATCAAAGCTGAAATGCTGCTGGTTGAAATCCGCAATTGCCGGCAGGTGCGCGATCACCCGATCCGCATGTTGCAGCGAAAACCGCTCCATCTCCAGCCTCGGGGCCAGCCAGTCGCTTCGGGGGTGGTAAAACGGCTCGGCCTCGATGATCACCGACAGGCTGGAATGGATGCGGCAGGTGATCTCGGTATCGGCAAAGGCCATGCCCGCGCGCTTGGCTTGCAGGATGATCGCGCCGAGGCCCAGATGGTCGGGAATTTCGATATGATCAAAGCCGCCACAGGCACCATTGGCCCGCAGCACCGTATCCAGCACCCGCAGCCCGCGCTGGTATGGCTCTGCCATCTTGGGCAGCAGCGATAGGATGCGCAGATCGGCCAGCCCCATGCGCTCGGCAATGCGGATATCCGGCTCGAAAAAATGCAAGCTGGCGATATCGGCAAAATACGCTGTCAGGGGGCAGTTTCTGGCTTTCTTGCGCGCCAGCACCACATGCAGCTCCAGCGCTGGATCTTGCGCCTTGGCCTGCAAGATGATGTTATGCATCAAGCGGGCAATGCCGCCGCGATCTGCTGGGTATAGCTCGTCCAGAATAAAGCAGGTTTTGGTCAAATCATCATGCCCGTGCTAAAGGGTGCCAAGGGGCTTTCAAGGGTGATACCCCAGTTTTGCGCCGATGGCGAGGCTTTTGACCTAGATCGCCTGAAAGCTGTAGCCATAGGGGCTGACGGAAATCTGGATACGGGTCTCGATCTCCGGGTCTGCAATGCCGAAACGGATGGGCACCACATCGATGAATTTAAGTGTAGGCAGCACATAACCGGCCGTCAGAAAATAGTTTCCGATGCGTGCGGTTGCCTCGTAATAGCCGCTCAGGCCATCTTCGACATCATCGGGAAGCACCTCGACAAGACCATTGATATCGGTGTGAAGCTGGGATTGAATTTTCCAGCTTCCATCAAAAATTTTCTGCAATTCCACATCGATGCCGGGCATGGCCTGTCCGCGGCTGGTGTCAAAAAAGGTCAGGGTTAGCTTTGTCATCGGACGCTCGTTTCTTGGTAGGGTTTCGTGGGGAATCAGGCAGCTTGTCCGGTGACAAAGCCGGCATTATATCCATGCGGCGTAATCGATATGCGAATGCCGACATCTCCGGCATCAGGCTCAAGGCCAAAGCGAAGCGGCACGATATCCACCAGTTTCATCTGTGGCAGATCATGGCCCTGGCTGTCAAAATAAGCGCCAAGAAACACCAGAACCTCGAAATATCCACCCGAATCTATGTCGCCCGCCTCGCCCAGAATGGCCGAGCCGCCATTTTTTGTCAGGGCTTCGGGCAGGGCCTTCCATTCGCCATCAACAATTTTTCGCACCTGCAGCGGCACGCCTTCGGCCATTATGCCCGAAGCCGCGTCCAGAATTTCGATTGATAATCTAGCCATGCCGATTTTCCCCGATTGCTGTTTCAGGGAAAGCCTTAAGATATCGATGCACCGTTTTCAACAAGAACCCCCTGAAAACAACCAGACTTTTTTATTTCGGCATTTTCGCCCCGATTTTCGGCGCAGAGTGTTACTGAAATACATTTTAACGGTATTGCGCCTCTAGGGTTGTTGCCTCGGCGTGCATATCGCATACGGGTTGCCCGCGATAGAAGCCGGTATTTTGGTATTGGGTGTTTGAATTTTTATTTCTGCCGCGTAAACTATGGCTTGTGAACAAGCTTTCCGGATCGGCTGCCAAAATGGACATTTCCCAGACAAGTTACCTGTTGGCGAGCCCTGGGCTGCCACTGGATGATCTGCCCGCCGCGATAGAGATTCGCCCGATCGGAGCCGCGATGGCGGCGGCGCGCTGGCAGGGACCGCGCCCGATTTGTGTGTTGCTGGCCAAAGTCGAGAAAGACAGGTTTTATAAAAGCGAACTCGGACGATATCTGAAATCTGCCAATCTGCCGGTGATAGAGGTGCCCGAAGATGTAACAGCGAAGGTCCTGTCTCGGATAGTTATGGAAAATTTGCTGCTAGACAGGGCGCGCTGGCGGCAAGGGCATGGGGAGCTTCAGGCCGAAAATGCCGCGCTGCGCCGCGATTATATGAAGCTCCAGCAAAGCTTTTCCCGAACCGAGGATTTTCTGCTGGCTGCGATGGCACCGGAATTCAGCTGCGCCCGCGATTGGCCTTATGCAGGGGCCGCATTGCCTGCCGGAACCTATACCCAGCGCTTGCCCGCAGGCTCGGCGGGGCTGCTCGCGGTGGATATCTGGGCCATGGAAGCGGGCGAGGGCTGCGCGCGGTTTTGCCGCCTGACGGGGGAGGATTTTGCGGAAGAGATTCCCTTTGCAGCCACCAGGGCGGGCTGGGTGCGCCTGTGTCTGCCCGAGGCGCTTTCGGGGTTGGCCGAGGATGTGGTGCTGTGCCTTGAAAGCGATATCCCGCTGGGGCTGAGCTTGCCGACCCCGCTTGCCATGTTTCATGTCGGGGAGGCCCGATCCCCGCTGGCGCTGCGGGTCTGGAAGGGGCTTCAGGGGGTGAGTCTGCCCGAAATGCGTCCCGAGGCCAAGCGCTTCATCCTGCCCGCCTCTGGCCTGCCGGAGCCGGAAATATTGCAAGGCGGCTCGGCCAAGCCCCTGCGCGAGCGCGAGGCGATTGCCCTGCATCCCGGCCATGATGGCAAGCTTGATCTGGTGTTTCGCGGGGTCGAGGTGCCGCGCCCTGCCAATATCGCGGCCTATTTGCAGAATTTCGGCCCTGAAACGGTGACGGTTTCGCTGGGGCTGATGTCTGGCCCAACGGCCCGCCCGATCTATCTGCCGGCGGGGGCGCATCGGCAATGTGATCTGGATATCGGCGCGGCGGGGCCGGTGGATCTGCGCTTTGAGCTGCGCGCGCCCAGCGGCGTGGCCAGCGTCTTTCTGCGCGGGCTGGAATTTTGCGGCATGGGCGGCTAGATGGCGCGGATTTCAATCGTCATTCCGGTGTGGCATCATCCCGTGCTGGTGGATGAGGCGGTGCTATCCTGCATCGGGCAATCCGGCGATAATTATCATATAATTCTGATAAATGACGGCTGCGATCTGGAGCAAACCCGCATGGCGCTGGAGGGCTGGCTGGCGCGATACCCGGGTAAAATAACCCTGCTGACCCAGCCCAATCAAGGCCTGAGCGCGGCGCGCAATGCTGGCATAAACCACGCGCTGAAAGACCCTTCCTGCGAGGCGGTGTTTTTTCTGGATGCGGATAATGTGCTGGACCCGCATGCGGTGGCGCTATTTGAAAAGTTGCTGGATCGCGAGCCGGAGGCGGGGTGGTTTTATCCGCAGGTGGATATGTTTGGCATGGAGGTGAATTATTCCAACGGCCAGAGCTGGGCGCTTTCAAGGCTGGCCTCGATCAATTGCTCGGATGCGGGCAGCCTCGTGAGGCGCGCGGTTTTCGAGCGCGGCTTGCGCTTTGATACCGATTTCAGGATCGGCTTTGAGGATTGGGATTTCTGGCTCGGCGCGGTGCGGCTGGGCTTTATCGGCTCGCCGGTGAATGAAAGCTTTTTCCGCTATCGCAAGCGGCCTGAATCCATGGTTGCTTCGGCCAATCGCAAGGATGTGCTGCTGCGCGGACAGCTGCGCGAAAAGCATAAATGGCTCTATGGCAGCGCCCGCCTGCCCGAGGCCTGGGGGCGGGAATATCCGCGCTTTGCGATCATCGATAGCGAAGGCAAGCCCGCCATCGGCTCCAATCCGGCTGCGCCACAGCCGCTGTTGATGGATGAATTCATCGCCGAATTCTATAACCATCGCGCCAATCCCGCCGAAAGCCGCTTTCCGCCGATGCTGGTATTTTGCCGCGCAGGGGTGGTGGAGGATCTGGCCCGCGCCAAGATCCTTGATAGCTGCTTTTACCAGCTCGAGGGCGCGCTGCGCTTTGCGCCTGTGGCCGCGATCCATCTGCACCAAGGCCCGCTTTCGATCCGCGCCAATGGCACCGTGCGTGACAGCGATGGCGATCTGTTGATGCAGGCCGATATCATCGCCATCTCCATGCACCATGTGAATGCGGCGCTGGATAAAGAGGAAATGGGCGAGATTGTTCGTTATCTGATAGAAAACGTGTCTGTTTTTACGCTGGATGTGCATATGGATGCCCCCACGGAAAAGCAGGCGCCCGCGCTGGACCCGCTGATGGAGACGCTGGGCGCGCTGATGATCTCGCCTTTGGCGGCGATCCCTGCGGCGCAATTCGCGAATTGGCGCAGCCCGGTTTTTGCCCCGATCGCGCGGGATGTGGCGGATTGCAACGCGGGCGGTCGCCCGGCATTGGTGCCTACCAGTGGCGCGCCTCAGGTGGGGTTTGTCATTCCGGTATTTCGCTTTGGCGGGGTGGAAAAATGCCTTGTGGCGCTGGCGCGGGCCTTGGTGAAAAAGGGGGTGGAATGCCATCTGTTTATCTATGGCTTTGATCCGGTGCAGGCGGCGGGCTGGATGCTGGAGCCTTTTAGCAAAATCTGGATCCTGAAAAATAGCGCCCTGCGGGAGTGGAGCGGCTCGCGCTATATGGGCACAGCCGATGCCGAGCATCCCGGCAAGGTGCTTATGGGCGATATGCTTGGCCCGCTCACCCAGATGGATGTGGTGGTGAATTGCGGCGCGGGGGTGATCAATGCCGAGCTGAGCGCCTTGCGCGAGCGCGGCATAAAGCTGTGCGCATGGGAGCATGTGCTGGATAGCACCGCCTATGGCCGCACCCGTGGCACGCCGTTTATCACCCTTGGCTATGAAAGCGTGTTTGACCGGATCATCACCTGCTCGGAGCAGCTTTCCACCCGCATGGCGGCGCTGGGCGTGCCGCGACACAAGCTGCTGGCGCTGCCCAATGGCCCGGGATACGAGGCCGCCAGCCAGCCCGAAAGGCGGGCCGCCGCGCGGCTTCGCGTGGGGTTTTTGGGGCGGTTTGATCCGCAAAAGGGGGTGGATCGCTATATCGAGATCGCGACCGCGCTGGGGGCTGAAATGTCTTTTATCGCGGCGGGTGGCGCGGTGATGGGGGCATCGATTGCCTTTCCAGATACGCTGGTGCCGCAAGCGCCGATTCTGACCCGCGAAGGGCTGGATGATTTTTATGCTTCGATTGATATTCTGGTTTTGCCCTCGCGGGACGAGGGTTTGCCGCTGACGATTTTGGAGGCCCAGCGTGCGGGGGTGGTGGTGATTGCCAGCGATGTGGGCGCGGTGCGCGAGGCGGTGAGCAATGGCGAAACCGGCTTTTTGCTGGATCCCGCGCGGGTGGTGCCCGAGGCCATTGCCCTGCTGGCGCGGCTGGATAAAGACCGCGCCTTGCTCAAGAGCCTCGCTGAAAATGCGCGCGGAAAGCCCGATCGCTGGGCGCAAAACGCCGCGCGCTTTATAGAATCGCTGCTTTAGCCCATTTCCCTGCTTGCATCGCTTAGCCACACGCGCTATCCATCCGCTGCACTCTAGGGGTTTAGCTCAGTTGGTAGAGCGACGGTCTCCAAAACCGTAGGTCAAGAGTTCGAGTCTCTTAGCCCCTGCCAGTGCTTCCCGGCACGCATTTAACGCCCCTGCCGAAAAGCAGGAGCGTCTTTGTGGGGCGCTGATCACTGGCAGCGTATTGCCCGCTTGAGCCGGCGTTATTGCGCCGTTTCAGCCAGCCGAACCAGACGGATGAACTCGGCACGGTAGCCTAGCGGATCATCGCCTTTCCCCTGTTGCGCCAGGCGCAAAACATCGTCGAAACTCCATTCGCCCATGCGGGTATCGCCCCGTAACAGCTGGCCAAAGCTGGCCACGGCGGTAGAGAAAATCACATCCAGCGTCGCCTGATCCACCGGCGCATTCAGCACCGGCGTGGTGATCAGATTAGAGGTGTTTTCCCCGGGCAGCTTATAGCGCAGCTTCAAAAACGCCAGCTCGCCATTGCCCTCGGGCAGAGGGGCCGCCTCGCCATAGCGCAGCGGATCAACGCTGATCGCGGGCGAGCCAACCGGCGTGATTTCATATAGCGCGGTGACTTGCGTGCCTGCGCCGATATCGCCCGCATCCACCGCGTCATTGTTGAAATCCTCGCGGGCCAGCGCGCGGGTTTCATAGCCGATCAGGCGGTATTCAGCCACCTCGGAGGGATTAAACTCCACCTGAATTTTAACATCCTGCGCGATGGTAAACAGCGCGCCGCCGATCTGGTCCACCAGCAGTTTTTGCGCTTCCGCGAGGGTATCGATATAGGCCGCTATGCCATTGCCATTTTGCGCGAGGGTTTGCATCAGGGCGTCGTTATAATTGCCTTGGCCAAAGCCGAGGATCGACAGATAAACCCCGCTTTCGCGCTTATCCTCGATATATTGCTGCATCGCCTCGGGGCTGCGCATCCCGACATTGAAATCGCCATCCGTGGCCAGAATAACGCGGGAGGTTTCGCCCTCGTCCATCATGCTTTGCGCCAGCCCGTAGGCTTGCTCCAGCCCCGCTTGGCCAGCGGTCGAGCCGCCTGCCGAGAGGTGATTGAGCGCGGAAAGGATTTTATAGGCTTCCGAAGCAGATGTCGGCTCCAGCGCCATGCCTGCCGAGCCGGCATAGGTGACAATTGCCACAGTATCCGCTTCATTCAGCGAGGTTAAGAGCAGCCGGAAAGATTGAATCAGAAGCGGTAGCTTATCGGGCGCGCTCATCGAGCCGGAGGTGTCAATCAGGAATACCAGATTTACCGGCGGGCGATCCTCCAACGGAATTTCATAGCCCTGAATGCCGATATGCAGCAAGAGCGTATCATCGTTCCACGGGGTAGGCATCAGGGTGGTTTGCGGCGCAAAAGGCTGCTCTACGGTTTGCGGGCTGGCATAATTATAATCAAAATAATTGATCAGCTCTTCGGTGCGCACGGCGTCAGGATCGGGGAGATAGCCA
The DNA here is from genome assembly GCA_026982275.1 of Paracoccaceae bacterium. GTDB lineage: Bacteria > Pseudomonadota > Alphaproteobacteria > Rhodobacterales > Rhodobacteraceae > UBA3077. The sequence goes on from JALSHK010000453.1 coordinate 8,683, forward strand.
TTGAGCAAGCTGCGCCGCATCACGCTATAGCTGGCAGTATCGACATCGATCGAGAAGGTCGAAACCGGCTCGTCTTTCGCGACCTTGATGGCGCTGACCGCTTCGCCCGAGAATTGATCGCCCGGGATGGCCTGCGGGGGCGAGGCCGGATTGTCAGCAGCTATGCTGCGTATATTTGCGGCAGCTCCGATGGCAAAACCCTCGATCATCGCGGGGGCAGTGGCGGCCATTGACCGGCGAACACGGGGGGGCTCATTGGCAGCTACGCTACTATCGGCACTCCGGGGCATAGTGCTTTCGCGCATCAGGTCAACAATAGAGGGGGTTTCGGATTTCTGTATCTGCGCGACCGTATCGTTTTCCATTTCGGGTGCGGCTTCTTGCACCATCTCTGCCTGAATGGTCTGCGGCGCAGGCAAGCTGCCCGCTTCGGCATCTATTTCGCCAAGCCCGCCAAGAACAGGCGCGTTGCTCTCAAAACCCCGCGGGGCTGGGGCGGAGAGATTTATATTCTGGGTTGCAAAAATAGCGACGGCAATCGTGGCAAAGCTTGCGCCGCCGAGCATCAGGCCGCGCGGGGATAATTTCTCAAACATAACTTTTGTTCCTTTCCAAAATCCGCGCCCGTTCTCGGGGCGGTTATGGATAGGACGCGCGGCCTCGGGCGATCCTTGGAAATTTTCCGAATTTTTCTCAAAAGCCGCCATGCCGGCCTGCAAAGCGGCGGTTTTTGCCTTGGCGCGCGGGGGGGGCACATCCTCTTGCAAGAGCGCTTTGAGCTTTTCAAGATCGTTACTCATTCCAGCATCTCCTCTGCTTGCGCCATCAGGCGGAGTTCTTTCTTCACTTCGTTCATCCGCCAGCTTACCGAGCCTTCCTTTAGCCCCAGCACCTTGCCCGCCGCCGCATGGGTCATTTCC
>JALSHK010000454.1 GCA_026982275.1 Paracoccaceae bacterium
TCATAAGCGCCGTTCCGCTCACTGTCGCTCATGTTTTCGCCATCCAGCATGATTATTTTCAGCCAGGCAAGATCCGCATAGACAGGAGAAATCTTCATATCAAGGGTGATCCGGCGCAAAACCTCGAGCGCGCCGGCAATATCGCCCTCCGCTTCTAGCAAATTCGCCAGTTGCAATCGCGCAATCACCGCCGCGCCATCATCCTTTGAGGCCAGCGTTTCCAGCGCGGCGGTATCTTGCGCCGCCAGCGCCGCCAGCATCATATCTCCGGTGAGCCGCGCCTGCTTCTGGCTTTGGGATTTGTTCCATTCATTATAGGCCGTGCCGCCCACAATCGCGACAACCGCAAGCACCAGCACCCATGAATATTTCCTGAACAGCCTGAATAGCCGGTCACGGCGCACCTCGTCGGTAACCTCGTGAATAAATGAATCCGATTCGCTCAACCTATCTCTCCTGCAAAACTTTGCGCGCAACTTAGCGCGTTCGACCGGGGTATGCAAAGACAAAGGATAATCCTTGCGGGATTGCCGGAAATTGGACCGGCCGGTCTTGTGGCTGGGCCGTGGGCGGCATATTTAGCTGAAAACCTGCGAAATCACGTGCAACGACCAGCGAGCGCACCGGAGCCGAGACCGATGAAAATCCTACACCTGCTAACTGCTATAATGGTAACTGCGTTTATCTATGCGATGGTTATGGAGCGCGAGGCGCTTTTCGCCTTTGCCGGGGCCGATCTCCCGCCCCCCGAAGCCGCCGCAACCAGCGCCTCCGGCAGCGGCACTTCCGCGGTGCCGGTTGTTACCCGTCTGAGCGTGGCGCGAGAGGTGCAGTCCGGCATTGTGTTGCGCGGCACCACGCAAGCGGCACGCAAGATCGAAATGCGGGCCGAAACCTCGGGCAGGGTGATATCCCCGCCTCTTCCCAGCGGCACCGCCGTAATAGCCGGTCAGGTACTTTGCGAACTTGATCCCGGTGTACTGGAAGCGCAGCTGGCTGAAGCGCAGGCGCAACTGGCCAATGCCGAGGCCAATGAAAACGTGGCCTCGCGCCTGGCCCAGAGCGGCTTCGGGGCCGAAAACAGCGCCATTTCGGCCTCCGCCGCGCTGGAAAGTGCGCGCGCGCGGGTGTTGAGCGTGGAGCGCACGCTGACCCAGCTGAAAATCCGCGCGCCCTTTGCCGGTGTGCTGGAAAACGACAGCGCCGAGATCGGCTCTCTTTTGCAGCCCGGCGGGCTTTGTGCCAGCATTCTGGCGCTGGATGAAATCAAGCTCGTAGGCTATGTGCCCGAAATCGACATCCTTAATCTGGAGGTCGGACAGCTGGCGGGGGCGCGGTTGCTATCGGGCCGCGAGGTGGTGGGACAAGTAACCTTCATCGCCCGCTCCGCCGATCCGCTCACCCGCACCTTCCGGCTGGAGGTGACGGTGGATAACCCCGATCTCGACATTCGGGATGGCCAATCCGCCGAAATCGGCATCGCCTTTGCCGGCGAAAAGGCGCATCTGCTGCCCCAGCATGTATTGACCCTGAATAATGAAGGCACTCTGGGCGTGCGGATCAATGATAATAGCGTAGCGCGGTTTGTGCCGGTCAAGATTGTGCGCGATTCACCCGAGGGCTTTTGGCTGTCGGGCCTGCCCGGGGAGGTGGAGGTGATTGTCACCGGACAGGAATATGTAACCGATGGTCGCGCAATCATCGCGACGCGCGAGGAAAACCGGCCATGACCGGCATCGTAGACTGGGCTCTGGGCCGCGCGCGCATGGTGCTGGCCTTTATTATCCTTTCAATCATAGCGGGTGGCTATGCCTATACCACCCTGCCCAAGGAAGGTGCGCCGGATATCGATATTCCCGCGCTGTTTGTCACCGTGGTTTATCCGGGCATATCGGCAGAGGATGCCGAGCGCCTGTTGGTGAAACCGCTGGAAACCGCCATGAGCGAGGTCTCGGGGCTGAAGAAAATGTCGTCCACCGCCGCCGAGGGCTTTGGGGGTATCGCGCTGGAATTCGAATTCGGCTGGGATAAATCGGCCACCCTTGCCGATGTGCGCGCCAAGCTGAGCGATGCCGAAAACAGCATGCCCGACGGGGTGGCCTCTACCACGATCAACGAGATCAACTTCTCGGAATTCCCCATTATCATCGTGGCGCTTTCCGGCGCGGTGCCCGAGCGCAAGCTTTTGCAGGTCGCTAAAGAGCTGCAATCCTCGCTGGAATCACTGGCGCCCATTCTGGAGGTCGGCATTGCGGGGCAGCGCGATGAAATGATGGAGGTCCTGATCGACCCTTTGAAGCTGGAAGCCTATAACGTGACGGCAGGCGAGCTGATCAATGCGGTGAATAACAATAACCGCCTGATCGCGGCGGGCGAGATCGCACTGGGCACCGGCAGCTATTCCATCAAGATCCCCTCGGCCTTTAACCGCGTGCAGGATGTATATTCCCTACCGATCAAGCGCAACGGCGATCGGGTGATCACCTTGGGCGATATCGCCGATATCCGCCTCACCTTTGAAGATCGCCGGGGCACGGCCCGCTTTAACGGCGAGGATACCGTGGCGCTACAAGTGGTAAAGCGCAAAGGCTATAATGTGATCGACACCGTGGCTTTAGTGCGCGAAACCCTGGCCGCCGAGCTGGAGAAATGGCCCGATGATCTGCGGCAAGCGGTGGATGTCAATTTCTCGCTGGATAACTCGATTCAGGTGAATAACATGGTCAACCAGCTGCTGGCCTCGGTGCTGACGGCGATTGCGCTGGTGATGATTGTGGTGCTGGCCAGCCTCGGGGTGCGCTCCAGCCTGCTGGTGGGCTTTGCTATCCCGACCTCGTTTTTGCTGACCTTCGCGATCCTGGCGGTGATGGATATCGCCATTTCCAATATCGTGATGTTCGGGCTTATTCTGGCGGTGGGGATGCTGGTGGATGGCGCGATTGTGGTGGTGGAATATGCCGATAAAAAGGTCTCGGAGGGCATTGGCCCGATGAAAGCCTACGGCATGGCCGCCAAGCGTATGTTCTGGCCGATTATATCCTCCACCGGCACCACGCTTTGCGCCTTTTTGCCGTTTCTTTTCTGGCCGGGCGTGGCGGGGCAATTCATGGCCAAGCTGCCGGTTACGATCATCATTGTGCTGAGTGCCTCCTTGCTGGTGGCGCTGGTTTATCTGCCGGTGGTGGGCGGGGTTGTGGGGCGCATTGCCAGGGTGATGGACGCGGTTTCCGCTTTTTTGCGGGCGCATTTCCATTGGCTTTTGCGGTTGATCCTGCTGGTCGGCGCGTTGTGGCTCACCTATCAATCGGTAATTTTCGGGCTGCGCGGCGAGGTGCTTGCGGGGGGCATAGGCTTTTCGCTTGGTGCGATGCTGATCGCGATCTTCATGGGCAGCCTCAAGCGCATCAAGCGCGAAAAGGTCGCTAAAGCCGGCTACCGCCGCTCGCTCTTCGGCCATTTCATCCATTTCATTTCCGGCAATCCGGTTATGCCGCTGGTCTCCATCGGGCTGGTCGGGGTGTTCGTATTTTCCGTGTTTACGATTTTTCGCGATAACAATAACGGCATGGAGTTTTTTGTCGAAACCGAGCCGGAGCGCGCGGTGGCCTATGTGCAGGCGCGGGGCAACCTTTCGATTGTTGAAAAGGACCGGCTGGTCAAGCAGGCCGAAGCCGCCATCGCCTCGGTGGCAGGGGTGGAATATGTATTCGCCTTTGCCGGCGATGGCGGGCTGAACACCAATGCCGGCGGGGCGGTCAAGCCTATTGATACCATTGGCGAGATCCAGATCGAGCTGGCCCCGTGGGATGAGCGCCGCAAGGGCAAGCTGATTATTGCCGAACTGAACGAGCGCCTCGCCGCCATTCCGGGCATTCGTGCGCAAATCATCGAGCAAAGCATGGGGCCGGCCGCGGCCAAGGCGATCAACCTGCAAATCTCGGGCGATAACTGGGAAGAACTGATCGCCACCACCGCCTATATCAACGCCTATTTCAGCACCTTGCCCGAGCTGGTGGATGTGGAAGATACCCTGCCGCTACCCGGCATTGACTGGCAGCTTGATGTGGATGTGGAGGAAGCCGGACGCTTTGGCACCGATGTGGCCTCGATCGGCGGCATGGTGCAGCTGGTAACGCGCGGCCTGACCATCGGCACCATGCGCACCGACAGCTCGGATGACGAAATAGATATCCGCGTGCGCTTCCCCGAAGAGGACCGCCTGCTTTCCACGCTCGACACCCTGCGCGTGCGCACCCCGCAAGCCCTGGTGCCTTTGGCAAATTTTGTGACCCGCACGGCGGTGCCACAGCTCGGGCAGATCAACCGCGTCGATAAATCCCGTTTTTTCAGGGTGCTGGCCGGCGTTGCCGAAGGGGTGAATGCCAATGACGAAACCGCCAGACTCATAGAGTGGCTGGAAAACGAGGCCGATATCCCCGATAGCATCTCCTGGGTATTCACCGGCGATACGGAAGAGCAGGCCGAGACCGCCGCCTTTCTTGGCTCGGCCTTTCTGGGCGCGCTTGGCCTGATGTTTGTGATTCTGCTGGCGCAATTCAATTCGTTTTATAATTCGGTGCTGGTGCTGCTGGCCGTGGTGCTTTCCACCACCGGCGTGCTGATCGGCATGCTGGTTATGGGGCAGGCTTTCAGCTTTATCATGACAGGCACAGGCGTGGTGGCGCTGGCGGGGATTGTGGTGAACAACAACATTGTGTTGATCGATACCTATAGCGAATTCTCGAAATATCTGCCCAGACTGGAAGCCATTACCCGCACCGCCGAGGCCCGCATCCGCCCGGTATTGCTGACCACCATAACCACCATGGCGGGCTTGGCCCCGATGATGTTTGGCCTGTCGCTGGATTTCATAAATGGCGGCTATAGCATTGATGCTCCCACCGCGTTGTGGTGGAAACAGCTCGCCACCGCCGTGGTCTTTGGTCTTGGAATCGCGACAGTGCTGACATTGGTGGTTACCCCGGCCCTGCTCTCGCTGCCGGTCTGGATATCCAAAGGGGCTTATGGTGCGCTGGGCGGTCTGGCGTCTCTGGTAAAGCGCCGCAGTCAAATAGCGCAAGACCGCCACCTGCGCAAACAGGCCCGCAAAACCAAAGCCGAGGATGTGATCTGGGATAGAAGCGGCACGCCAACCACCCCGCCTTACGGCCCCTGACCGGCAAGCTGGGCGCTGGCTGGTTTGTCAGGAGGCTGTTTTTATGCCGGTTCTTTCTCGGGGGGCGGTGAATATCCGGCAGGCAGCAGCGCTTCTATTTCGCCATTAAAGCGGCAGGATAACCGCCAGAACGCGAAATATTTTTTAACGGATATAAACGGAAATCGGAAAACAGGAAGTGGTGGGCGACCCTGGAATCGAACCAGGCATGAGTCGCCTCGAGGGAGTTACAGTCCCCTGCCACACCTTGCGGCCTGTCGCCCAATCACTTCTGTGGGGTTGGATAATCTGCCCGCCTCGTGGCGTCAATGGGCAAATCACCCCGCATCGAAAATTTATGCCCGCTGGCTGCCCTTGAAGAAGGCCAGCAGCCATGTTGCGCCAAGGCCGATCGATATTATGCCGTTCCAGCCCGCCATCGAGATCCCGAACAGGCTCCACGCGATATCGTCACAGCGCACCACAGGGCGCGCCCAGAGCGCTTCGACCGTTAGCGGGCCGGCATTGGCCAGGCCGGTGCAGGTATCCGGCCCGGTCCAGAGCTTCAGCTCCACCCCTGCATGATAAAATGCAATCCCCGCCCCCGCCAGCACCACAATGCCGCCCAGCGCCGCGATCCAGCGATTGGGCATGAAATACATGATGATACCGAGCAGGATGGCGATTTTATGCGGCCAGCGCTGCCACAGGCAAAGCTTGCACGGGGCCAAATCACCGATATATTCAAACCCCCATGCGCCGAGCATCATGGCCAGCGAGCCAAGGGCCGCCAATAGAGCCAGTTTTTTCATTATAATACCTTTACCATAAGAAAGCCCCCGAGCAGCAGTGTCACGGCCACTATGAATACCAGCCCTAGCCGCTTTTCAATAAAGCTTCTAACCGGAATACCGAATTTCCACAATAGCACCGCGATCAGGAAAAACCGCGCCGCCCGCGCCAGGGTCGAGCTTAGCACAAACACGCCTAAATCAAGGCCGGTGGAGCCGGAAAGAATGGTAATCACCTTATAGGGAAACGGGGTGATGCCGGCGATCAGCACCGCCCATGCGCCGTATTCGTTATAGGTGGCTTTGAATTGGTCAAACTGCGCGGCTTTGCCATAGAAATCCAGCAAGGGCTGGCCGAGGCTATCCATCAAGGCGGCACCGATATAATAGCCGAACATCCCCCCCAGCACCGAGGCGATCGTGGCAACAAAGGCAAACAGAAAGGCCCGGTGGGGCAGGGCGATGATCATCGGAATGAGCAGCACATCCGGCGGTATGGGAAAGACCGAGCTTTCGATAAACGCAATCAGGGCCAGCGCATAAAGCGCATAGCGGGATTCCCCCAATGCCATGGTCCAGTTGTAAAGCGCGCGTATCATCCCAGCCTCCGGTTATCTGCGCCCCATGCAACATTTTAGCACTGGCGGGTCAAGGGCCTCGCGCTTCAAAATCAGATAGTGTATAGCGCGGGGAGGAAAATCACAGGATCAAACCGCATCGCGAAATACAATCGCTATGCAAAAGGACGGGCAGATGGACAAGCAAACAGAGATCGAATTTCGCCGGATTGTTGAAATGGTGCGGGCCGGAAACCTCGCACCGGCCCGGCAGGCAGCACAGGCGGCGCTGGCGCAGCATCCGCGGGCGTTTTTCCTGCATAATATCCTCGGGGTGATCCAGAGCATGGCGCGGCAATGGAAGCCTGCCAAAAAGCACTTCCTGAAGGCGCTGAAGCTGGATGAAAACAATGCAGACGGCTTGAAAAACCTTGGCAATGCCGAGTTCCGCCTTGGTGAGCTGCAATCCGCGCAGCAAACCCTGAGCCGGCTGGTGCGGCTGCATCCGGGCTTGCCGGATGGGTGGTTTGCGCTCGGCAATGTGCATCTGGCGCGGCAAGCGCCGGAGAAGGCCGAAGAATGCTTTGCCAAGGCCTTGGAGCTAAAGCCGGATTTCGAGCTGGCGGCGAATAATCTGATGTGGCTGCAAGAGCAATCCGATAGGTTGGAGGCGCTGGAAACAACAGTTGCGGCGCTGGAGAAAACCCTGCCGAAAAGCGCCATTGCAGGGCTTTATCGCGGTATTTTGCAGTTTCGCCACGGGGATTATGCGGCAGCCAGGGCCAGGCTTGAGCCTTTTGCCTTCAACCCTGAAGCCGGGCTGGATATGGCGCGGCTGGAAGGCTTGCGCCTGCACCATCTGGCGCGGGCCGAGGACAGGCTGGGCCATGCCGATGCCGCCTTTGAGCTTTTCACCAGATCCAATGCGCTGAACCAATCAAAACTGGCGCATCCTCTGGTGCGTCCGGCGCGCCATATAGCAAGGCTGGAAGCGGCAAAATCCTGTTTCATGCCCCGCTTCAGCCGGCGCTGGAGCCAGCGGGCGGCCAGCGAGGCGGCGCCGGTATTCATGGTCGGGTTCCCGCGGTCAGGCGTGGGCCTGCTGGCGGCTTTTTTGCGCGGCCATTCGGGAGTCGAGATTTTTGAAGAGCAACCGCTGGTGCAGCAGCTCCGCAAGGATATCGGCACGTTCGACACGCCTGATTTCAGCGGGTTTGACAGCCTGCCTCGAGATAGATTGGCGATGGCGGCCAAAACCTACCTGAAAGCCGCAAAATCCGACAGGCTGGCAATAGACAAGCTGCCGCTCAATCTGGCCTATGCGGGCGAAATATTGCGGGTATTCCCCAAGGCGAAATTTATTCTGGTGCAGCGTGATCCGGCAGATTGCGTATTGAGCAGCTTCATGCATCCCTTTGCCTTAAACGATGCTACCGCCACGCTTGACACCGCCGAAAACGCCGCCAGAACCTTTGATCTGGAATATAGCCTTTGGTCGCAAGTAACAGGAGAATTATCGCCCGCTGTGGTGACGCTCCGCTATGAGGATATGGTGACAGACCCCGCCAGGGCTTTGGTTCCGGTGCTGGAGTTTCTCGGGCTGGAATGGCAGGCGGATATCCTGACCCGGCGCGAGGCCGGCGCAACGGGCGAGGGCTTTATCGCGGCGCCGGCCTCGCTGCCGCTTTATACCGGCTCTATTGGTCGCTGGCAGCGCTACCGTGCGCATATGCCCGGGGCGCTCGAAATTATTGCCCCGTGGCGCGCGGAATTCGGTTATAGTGATTGACGTTCTTTTTGGGCTTCGCTAAACGGGGCCTGCGTGTGCCCGAGTGGCGGAATTGGTAGACGCAGGGGATTCAAAATCCCCCGCCGCAAGGTGTGCCGGTTCGAGTCCGGCCTCGGGTACCAAAATTGGCTTGCCGGATGTTCGGTATATCCGTTGCATCCCCGGATCGCTCGGGATTTTACCTGTGTGATCAGGCCCCTATACCCTTCAGGATAATTTCGGTCACGCCTCTGGTCGCGGCCTCCCATTGGGCGTCATCCAGCCGTTTGCCGCCGTTCAGCGTTACCACCTGATGCTGGAAATCCGCGTAATGCTGGGTGGTGGCCCAGATCATATAGAGCAGATGGCGCGGATCCACCGCATCGATTTTGCCCTCGGCGATCCAGCGGTTGATCACCTTGATTCTCGTGTCGGTCCATTCATTCAGCGTGGTTTGCAAATAGTCCTGAATGATCGGCGCGCCTTGTATTACCTCGTTTGCCCATACCTTGGAGCCGCATGGGTGCGCACGGCTGATAGCCATTTTTTTGTGAATATAGCGGCTCAGCGCCTCGCGCGGGCTGGCCGAGGTGTCAAAGCTGTTTGCGGCCTCCAGCCAGATGGTGAAAATACGCTCGATCACTTCGCGATATAGCGCCAGCTTGGTGGGGAAATAATAGTGCAGGTTGGCCTTGGGCAGGCCGCTGGCATCGGCAATGGCCTGCATGGTTGCGCCCTTGAAGCCGAATTCCGCAAATATCTTTTCCGCATGTAGCAGGATCACCCCGAGGCTTTCTTCTCGCGCCGAATTTCGCTTTTGTGCGGTGTCCACAGGCTCCCCCAAACAAATTCTTGACTAGTTGGTCAGCTATGCTAGCCTCATCCTGACCAATTGGTCAAAGGTTTATTTTCGGGAGGTATGGACATGGGGGCCCCAAATGATCTGAACGCATTCTGGATGCCGTTCACCGCCAATCGCCAGTTCAAGAAAAATCCGCGCATGTTTGTGGCGGCGGAGGGGATGTATTACACCACATCCGATGGCCGCAAGGTGCTGGACGGCACGGCGGGGCTGTGGTGCGTGAATGCCGGGCATGGGCAGCGGCGGATTACCGAGGCGGTTTCAAAGCAGCTCTCGGAGCTGGATTATGCGCCTGCCTTTCAGATGGGCCACCCCAAAGCCTTCGAGCTGGCCAACCGGCTGGTCGAAATGGCGCCAGAGGGTATGGGCCATGTATTTTACACCAATTCCGGCTCTGAATCG
>JALSHK010000455.1 GCA_026982275.1 Paracoccaceae bacterium
ATGATTGCCGGCTCAGCGCGATCATGGGGCCGATGGGGGGTGGAAAATCAACCCTGATCAAATTTCTCGCGGGCCAAACGGATGATGAAACCTATCGGGTGGCGCATGAAAAGGCGCTTTATCGGGGGCAATTGCTGGAGGGCAATAACCGGCCAACGGTTATTTTTCAAAAACATCGAAACCAGATCGATGCTGCAAGCCCTGCTGTCCGGCTGAAGGAGATCGAGCTTGCGCTTGACGGCACGGAGGGGCTTTTCTGCGTCGATGAGCCTACACATGGGCTAGAAAAGAAATTTGCGGCAGAAATCATGCACCGGTTGCGGCAGGCGGCGGATCGCCGAGCTATATTGATGGTTTCCCATAACATCGAACAAGTGCGGAAATTCTCCGACCATGTGGCATTGATCGCCGGTGGCCGTGTGGTTGCCGCCCGCCCGACCCGCGAATTCTTCGAGCCGGGTGTCGATGATCATGCCACGCATTTCCTGAAAACCGGTGGGCTGGATATCCCTTATGAAAACACACCAACACAATTTTTGGCCCCCGAGCAGCGGATTACGCCGGACGGGTTTGACCAGAATGCCGCCAATTCTTCCGCCGGAAAGGAAAACTGGGTGATCAAAGACCGGCTTTCCCTGATGGCTTTGCCGGTTGATCCGCGCGGGAATCTCGCGCCTGATGCGCTTGGCCGGCTTTCGCCCGCCAGATTTGTCTTTCATTTCAATCTGCAAGACCTGACAATCTATAGCCCGTCAGGCGCGGTGGAAAATTGCTTTGAGTGGCATTCCGAAAGCGAATTTCCGGACCGGAACCCGCCGCTATCCGCAACCATCTGCCGCTATATAGATGCATTGCTGCACGCGGGGCAGCGCATAACTCTCAATACCGGCTTTAACCAGAATGCCGGCGCGGCGATCCTCGGTGCGCTGCTGATATTTAACGGGTTTTCCCCCGCCAGCGCGCTGGAGCTTACGGCGAAGAAATTTCCGGCTTTGCATCTTGGCATGCGGCTGGAGCAGTTTTTATGGGATATCGATCTGGAATTCGGGGCTTAGGCACTGCAAGGCACGATATTTTTGCGCGGCAGGGTTTAGTTTCTTGCTCAACGGGGCAAAGGGCGGTATTCCAAAAGGCAGATCATCACAGGAGCCTTTTATGCAAGACCCGCAGCAACTTGTTTCTACTGATTGGCTGGAAAAACACCTGAACGCGCCTGATCTGCGAATCATGGATGCAAGTCTGGTGCTGCCCGGAGACCCGCGCGATTGTCGTAAAGAATACGAGAGCTGCCATATTCCCGGCGCGCGGTATTTTGATATTAATGAAATAGCCGATAGCCGCTCGGATCTGCCCCATATGGTGCCGCCGGTCGAGAAATTCATCTCCAAAATGCGGGCGATGGGCATTGGCGACGGCCATAAGGTGGTTTTTTATGACAGCAATGACGCGCTGTTTTCCGCCGCCCGCGCATGGTGGATGTTTAGGCTTTTCGGCAAGAATGATGTGGCGATTCTAGATGGAGGCTTGCCCAAATGGCTCAAGGAAGGCCGCCCCGTAGAAGATATGCCGCCCCTGCTGCGCGACCGGCATTTTACCGCGCGGCTGAATGCCGGATTAGTGCGTAATGTAACGCAGGTCGCCTCGGCGGTGAAGCTGAAAGACGCGCAAATCATCGATGCCCGCTCGCCTGCGCGCTTTGCCGGTGAGGCCGAAGAGCCGCGCGAAGGGGTGCGCAAGGGGCGCATTCCGGGCAGTAAAAACATATATTACAAAGACCTGACCGGCCCGAAAGGCACCTTGCTGCCGCTGGAGGAGATCCGCGAGATATTCGAGGATGAAGAGATTGATCTGGGCAAGCCCATCATCCTGACCTGCGGTTCTGGCGTGACCGCCTGCGTTCTGGCCCACGCGCTGGAGCGGTTGGGGCATCGGCAATGGTCGGTTTATGATGGCTCGTGGTCCGAGTGGGGCATGTATAGCGAGCTGGCAATCGAAACCGGATGGTAGAGGTCACGATCACATATCTTGAGATGCAAGCGCGGCCAAGCTATCCGCGCCCGCACCAGCCTTTGGGGCATCAGGCGGCCTTGCTGCATGCGGAATCGCCGCCGCTTTGGTATTTTCTTGATCTATACCGCGCGGTGGGCGCGCAATATCAATGGACCGATTGGCTGGAGGCCGGCGAGGCCGAGCTGAAGGATTTTGTCCAGCACCCCGATATGGCGCTATTCACCCTGATCCGCCAAGGCTGGCCCGCCGGATTTTTCATGCTTGATCGGCGAGAGGCCGGTATTTGCGATCTGGCCTATCTGGGGCTGGTGCCCGAGGTGCTGGGGCTGGGCTTGGGCAAATATCTGCTGCAAGAGGCGGTGCATATGGCATGGGATGGCGAGGGGACCGAACGCGTCACCGTCAATACCTGCACGCTGGACCACCCCCGCGCCCTTGCGCTCTATCAAAGCGCCGGATTTTCTCCGGTGCGACAAGAAATTATAACTCGAGACTAAAGAAGGACTGCGGCTATGCTGGAAAACCTAAAAGAACAGGCACCGGATAAAATCATCGAACTGATCGGGCTGTTTGCGGCTGATACCCGCGCCGACAAGCTGGATCTTGGTGTCGGGGTATATAAAAATGCCGAGGGTAAAACGCCGGTCATGCGGGCGGTGAAGGCCGCCGAAGCGCGGCTGCTGGCCGAGCAAGAGAGCAAATCCTATGTCGGGCTGCTGGGGGATATTTCCTATGTGGAAGCCATCCGCGAGCTGGTGCTGGGCGATAGCGTGGACGCCGCGCGGATTTGTGGCGCGCAAGAGCCGGGCGGCACTGGCGCCATCCGGCAGCTATTCGAGTTGATAAGGGCCGCCAATGCGGATGCGACCGTGTGGATATCCAACCCGAGCTGGCCAAACCACGAGGCGATTCTGAAATATCTCGGGATAAATGTTGGCAAATACCGCTATTTTAACGAGGCCACCTGCAGCGTGGATTTCGCCGGCATGAAGGCGGATCTTGCGGGGGCAAAAGCCGGCGATGTGGTGCTGCTGCACGGCTGCTGCCATAATCCCACAGGGGCGAATATTACGGTGGCTGAATGGGGCGAGATCACCGATATTATTTTGGAAAAAGGCCTGATGCCGATGATCGATATCGCCTATCAGGGCTTTGGCGACGGGCTGGAGGAAGACACAATCGGCCTGCGCAGCATGGCGGCGCGGGTGCCTGAAATGCTGGTGGCGGCGAGCTGTTCCAAAAATTTCGGCCTGTATCGCGATCGGGTCGGCGCGGCGCTGATCATTTCCAAAGACGAAGCCGGAACGGCGCTGAGCAGGGCGAATTTGGCGGGGCTGAACCGGCTGAATTTCTCGTTCCCGCCGGATCACGGGGCCAAGGTGGTGTCGATCATCATGAATGACCCCGCGCTCAAGGCCGATTGGATGGCCGAGGTGGAGGATATCCGGCAAGAAATGCTGGCGCTGCGAAAAAATCTGGCCGAGGCCCTGCGCCGCGAGACAAATTCGGACCGTTTCGACTTTTTCGCTGAGCATCGCGGCATGTTCTCCCGCCTTGGGCTTAGCCCCGAACAGGTGATGAAGCTGCGCACGGATCACGGGATCTATATGGTAGGCGATAGCCGGATCAACATCGCGGGCCTGCCGCGCGAGGGCTTGGATAATCTCGCCAAGGCCATTGCCTCGGTGATATAGTTCGGGCTTCTGCCGAGCGAAGCGAGGCGCGGGCCGTCGGCAAACACTGTCCAGCTTTGCTGGTAAAGTGCCTTCGGGGAGGGGGGCTTTAGCTCCCCGAGACGAAGGCAGGCTAGCTGAGACAAAGGGGCTACCCTCGCTTATGAAAGGATTGCTGGCGCAATCCGTCCATAAGCATTGGGCGGTGGCCTCGCTTCGCTCGGCGGTCTATGTGATGAGGAGCCGGAAATATGAGCCAAATTCCGTATATTTCTGCAAAGGATGTGGAAGGCACATTAAGCTGGCATTCGATGGTCGATGCGCTTTGGGAGGGCCATAAGGGCCAGCGGCCAGAGATTGCCGATCAGATATTGCAGCGCGGGCAGGATATATTGCTGTCTCGCGCCGCGTGGATTGGCGGGCTGGGCGCGGCGGTCAAAACCGTGAGCGTGTTTCCGGATAATCCGGCGAAGGGTCAGCCTTCGGTGCAGGGCGCGATGCTGCTATTTGATGATCAAAGCGGGGCAGTGGAGGCCGTGATCGATAGTGCCTTGGTGACAAAATGGAAAACCGTGGCGGATAGCTTGCTTGGCGCGCGGCTTTTGGCACGGCCTGAATCCAGACGCTTGCTGGTGATGGGGGCTGGCGAGGTGGCACGCGGGCTGGTGCAGGCTTATCCATTCATTTTTCCACATATCGAGATTGAAATCTGGAACCGCAGCCCGGAAAAGGCAGAGGTGTTGGCGGCATCGCACTCGAATATGCGCGCGGTGCGGGATCTGGAGGAGTCGGTCCGGCGCGCCGATATTATCAGCTGCGCAACCATGACAAAAACGCCGCTGATCAAAGGGGATTGGCTGCATGAGGGCCAGCATCTTGATCTGATCGGGGCCTTTACCCCTGAAATGCGCGAGGCAGATGACAAAGCCCTGCAGCGCAGCCGGATATTTGTCGATAGCCGTGCTACCACTATTGAACATATCGGCGAACTGACCCTGCCGCTGGCCAGCGGGGCGATTTCGCGGGCGGATATTCTGGGTGATTTTTATGACTTGGCTGACGGCACTGCGGGGCGGAACAGCGACGACGATATCACCCTGTTCAAAAATGGTGGCGGCGCGCATCTGGATCTGATGATCGGGCGGATGATATTGCAGGCTTACCGTGCAGAATAGGCTTGACGCGGGGGCGTGATGCCCTAGCCTGCACCTATGCATCCAAATCCGATATTCCGCTCTGTTGACCATGAAAAAAGCTTGGCCTTTGCGGCGGATCGCGGCTTTGGCATGCTATCCGTGAATGGCGAAAACGGGCCTTTAGTTGCGCATTTACCTTTTGTTTTCAATGAGGATCGTAGCTGCGTGGCTTTTCATATGCTGCGTTCGAATCCCGTGTTGCGGGCGCCGGGGCCAGCGCTTTTGGCGGTGAACGGGCCGGACGGGTATATCTCGCCGGATTGGTATGGCGCGCCCGGGCTGGTGCCGACATGGAATTATGTGGCGGTGCATCTGCGCGGGAATTTGCGGCTATTGGAAGCCGAGGCGCTGGAGCCGCATTTGCGCGCGCTTTCCGGAGAATTCGAGCGGCGGTTATGGCCCAAGCCGATCTGGGATCCGGATAAGGTGAGCCTTGAGGCGCGCGAAAAAATGATGCGGATGCTGGTGCCGGTCGAGCTGGAAATCAGCCATGTGGATGCCACATGGAAGCTGGGCCAAAACAAGCCGGAGGCGGCGCGAAAAGGCGTGGCCGAGGCTTTGAAAACAAGCGCGTTGGGCGCGGAAACGGCAGCCTTGGCGGCCCTTATGGAGGATATATGATGAAGCTGATTTATTCGGGCACCTCGCCCTTTGTGCGCAAGGTCAGCGTGCTGCTGCTGGAGACGGGGCTGGATGGGCGCGTGGAGCGCGAAACCGTGGCGATCACGCCGATGAAGCCCGGCGATGTGGTGCCGGCAGCCAATCCGCTGGGCAAGGTGCCGTGTTTGATCACCGATGACGGCACCGCTATTTTCGATAGCCGCGTGATCACGCGCTATCTGGATAGCCTGCATGAGGGCGCAAAGCTATATCCTGAAGGCGAAGCGCTATGGCCGGTTTTGACGCTCGAAGCGGTGGCAGACGGCATGACCGAAGCCGCTGTCTTGATGATTTATGAGCGGCTTTTGCGCACAGAAGCGCAGAAATCACCGGAATGGGTGGAGGCGCAATGGCTGAAAATCAGCCGCGCTTTGGCGCATCTGGAAGCGAATGTGGCGATGCTGGAGCCGATGAATATGGCCAGCATTGCTGTAGGGGCGGTGCTGGGTTACCTAGATTTCAGATTTGATGATCGGCAATGGCGCAAGCTGGCCCCCAAGCTGGCGGAATGGGAAGCCGCTTTTGCCAAGCGACCTTCAATGCAGGCCACGCAGCCCGGATAAAACCCGCGCGGCGCGTTTGGCGGGGTGCTGTTTGATCGATGCCGCATCCGCGCCGCCTTCATACGCTGCGTGGCTTTAATTGCGATCAAACATCAGGCTGCTATCATAATTTTCCCACGGGCTGCTGGAAATGCCATTGGCTTGGCTGGCGCTGTAGTTGGGCACGCCGGGGCCGCGAAGGGCGGTGACGGTGCCGCCATCCGGACCGATGACGCCCGCATGCTGGGCGGCAGCGCAAATATTGCTATCGGCGGTATAAGGCCCACTGCCCCAAACCCCGCCCAGCGAAGCGCTTCCGGCGGCGCAAGAACAGGACACGCGGTCTTGGCCCGGGGCCAGCGCCGAGCAAGCTTCGAGCGGGCCGTCGCTGTTGGCGGCTACACCAAGCACCAGATTGGGGTTCACAAACATAAAGCTGCGATCAAATGCGCCCCATTCCTGCGAGGTGATGCCGTTTTGGGTGCTGCTCTTGAAACCCTCTTGGGCACCTGCGGAAACCGCCTGCACCTTGCCGCCAGCCGGGGTGATGGCCCCGACATGCTGGGCGGCGGTGCAGATGCTGCTATCGGTGGTATAAATGCCGGTGCCCCAGATACTGCCCGCGATAAAGCCGGATTCGCAGGTGCAGGCATAGCTTTCGGCCCCATTGGGAAAGCTGCTACAGGCAGGTAGGGCGGCCTCTTGCGCAAAGGCGGCGCTGGCGGCGAAAAACGGAATAGAAATCAGGACGGAAATAAATTTAGGGTGTCGGGCCATGGGGCGTTCCTTTTATGAGCTGTGGGTAATAGCTATGCATCAAGCGTTAACAATTTTATAAAGTTCGCGCAACAATGGCGATTCGGGTCGGTTTTGGCTGGCATTGCCGCGCCGCGCATGGCTTGATACGGTAAATTGCTACATACCGGAGGGGTTTTTATGCCAGAGCTTATGGATTTGACGCTAGATGGCGAAGCCGTGCGGGCCATTGCTGGCGAGAGCCTGTTTGATCTCGCCAAGCGCTATGGCAAACCCTTGCCGCATCTGTGTTATGCGGATCGTCCGGGCTATGAGGCTTCGGGGAATTGCCGCGCCTGTATGGTCGAGATCGAGGGCGAGCGGGTGCTGGCCCCTTCTTGTGCGCGCAAGGCCGAGCCGGGGATGGTGGTGCAGACCAAGAGCGCGCGGGCGGTGAAGGCGCGGCGCATGGTGATGGAGCTGCTGATCACCGACCAACCCGCGAATGACAGCCATTTCCGGGATATGGCAGCGCTGGCGGGGGTGTCAAAAAGCCGTTTTCCCAAGGCAAAAACCACGCCGCTGCTGGATAATTCCCATGTGGCGATGCGGGTGGATCTGGAGGCCTGCATTCATTGCAACCTGTGTGTTCAGGCCTGCCGCGATGTGCAGGTGAATGATGTGATCGGCATGGCGGCGCGCGGGGCGGATAGCACGATTATCTTTGATCAGGCAGACCCAATGGGCGCCTCAACCTGTGTGGCCTGCGGCGAATGTGTGCAGGCCTGCCCAACCGGCGCTTTGCTTCCCGCCGAGCCTGCGGCGCAGGATTATGATAGCGAGGTGGCTTCGGTTTGCCCCTATTGCGGGGTGGGCTGCCAGCTTTCCTTCAAGATAAAAGACAATCGTATTGTGCGGGTGGATGGCCTCGATGGCCCCGCCAATCAGGAGCGGCTTTGTGTGAAGGGCCGGTTCGGCTTTGATTATATCCACCATAAGCATCGCCTGACCACGCCGCTAATCCGGCTTGAAGGGGCTAAAAAGGGGCTGAATATCGACCCCGCCAATCCCTTCACCCATTTTCGCAAAGCCACATGGGAGGAGGCGCTGGAGGCTGCCGCCAACGGGCTGCAAGCGCATGGAGACAAGATCGCGGGCTTTGGCTCGGCCAAATGCTCCAATGAGGAGGCCTATCTTTTTCAAAAGCTGATCAGGGCGGGGTTTGGCAGCAATAATGTGGACCATTGCACGCGGCTTTGCCATGCCTCCTCCGTGGCAGCGCTGTTGGAGAATGTCGGCTCGGGCGCGGTGACGGCCACGTTTAACGAGATCGAAAATGCCGATGTGGCGATTGTGATCGGCTCGAACGCGATCGAGAACCACCCTGTCGCCGCCACCTATTTCAAGCAATTCACCAAGCGCGGGGGCAAGCTGATCGTGCTGGATCCGCGCGGTGTGGGCTTGGGGCGCCATGCCAGCCACCGCGCGCTGTTTACGCCCGGCGCGGATGTGGCGCTGCTGAATGCGATCATGCATGTGATCGCCGCCGAGGGGCTTTATGATAAAGCCTATATCGATCAGTTTACCGAGGGCTGGGAGGCCTTCAAGACGCATCTGGAGGATTATGCCCCTGAAAAAATGGAAGCGGTTTGCGGCATTGCGGCCAAGGAGCTTCGCGCCATTGCCCGCACTTTTGCGGGCGGCAAGGCGGGCATGATCTTTTGGGGCATGGGGGTGAGCCAGCATATTCACGGCACCGATAATGCCCGCTGCCTGATCAGCCTGGCTTTGATGACCGGCAATGTCGGGAAATCCGGCGCGGGGCTGCATCCGCTCCGGGGGCAGAATAATGTGCAGGGGGCTTCGGATGCGGGGCTGATCCCGATGTTTTTGCCCGATTACCAAAGCGTAACCGATGAAGCGGTGCGGGCGGATTTTTGCAAAATATGGGGGATCGGGGATTTTTCAGCCGAGCCGGGCTTGACCGTGGTGGAAACCATTCATGCCATCCATGCGGGGGCGGTGCAGGCGATGTATATTCTGGGCGAAAACCCCGCGATGTCGGACCCCGATGTTAGCCATGCCCGCGCGGCGCTGGCCAAGCTGAAGCACCTCGTGGTGCAGGATATTTTCCTGACCGAAACCGCGATGTTTGCCGATGTGATCCTGCCTGCCGCCGCGTGGCCCGAGAAAACCGGCACCGCCACCAACACCAATCGCCAAGTGCAAATGGGCCGCGCTGCCATCACCCCGCCGGGTCAGGCCCGCGCCGATTGGCAGATCACTACCGATCTGGCCAACCGCCTCGGCCTTGGCTGGGATTATACCCACCCGCGAGAGGTTTTTGCCGAGATGACGCGGCTGATGCCGAGCCTTGACAATATCACATGGGAGCGGCTGGAGGCCGAGGGCGCTGTCACCTATCCCAGCCTTTCGCCCGAGGATCCGGGGCAGGCGATTGTATTTGCCGACGGTTTCCCGCGAGAGGGCGGGGTGGCGAATTTCAAGCCGGCCTCCGTGACCGAGCCTTTCGAGCGCCCTGATGCGGATTATCCTTTTGTGCTGATCACCGGCCGCCAGCTCGAGCATTGGCACACTGGCAGCATGACGCGGCGCTCCAAAGTGCTGGACGCGGTGGAGCCGGAGGCGAGCTGCGCGATGCATCCAAAAACCCTGCGCGACATGAAGGTGAAGGCGGGGGA